>NZ_WJSP02000009.1 GCF_009720255.1 Agromyces humi
CCCGGCCATGCAGAATGCGGCACGCGAGCGCGACGTGCTCGCCGCGCGCGCGTCGGCCATCGGCGCTCGAACGCCCGTCGCCGCCGACTGGGCCTTCCTCGCCGAGCAGGTCCGCACGGAGCAGCACGACCTCGACCTGGGCGACCTCCGTCCCTACCTCGAGCTCGACCGCGTGCTCGTCGACGGCGTGTTCCACGCGGCCGACCTGCTCTACGGCCTGCGCTTCACGGCGCGTGGAGACCTGGTGGGCTACCACCCCGACACCCGGGTGTACGAGGTCTTCGAGGAGGACGGCATGGCCGTCGGCCTCTACCTGTTCGATCCGTACACGCGCGACTCCAAGCGCGGGGGCGCCTGGATGAGCTCGCTGGTCGCGCAGTCCGAGCTGACGGGCGACCGGCCCATCGTGGTCAACAACATGAACATCCCGAAGCCGGCGGCGGGCGAACCGACGCTGCTGACATTCGATGAGGCCGAGACGCTCTTCCACGAGTTCGGCCACGCCCTCCATGGGCTGCTCGCTCGCGTACGGTACCCGTCGCAGGCCGGCACGAACGTCTACCGCGACTTCGTCGAGCTCCCGAGCCAGGTGAACGAGCTGTGGCTGCTCCGTCCCGAGGTGCTCGAGCGGTTCGCCGTGCACCACGAGACGGGCGAGCGGATGCCGCAGCACGTCGTGGAACGCCTCATCGCCGCCCGCGGCTTCAACGCCGGTTTCGACCTGGTCGAGTACCTGGCGGCCGCCGCGCTCGACCAGGCCTGGCACCGCATCGGCGCCGACGAGCGGGTGACGGATGTCGCGGAGTTCGAGCGCTCCGGCCTCGCGGCCTCGGGCCTCGACGATCCGCTCGTGCCGCCACGCTACTCGAGTTCCTACTTCGCGCACGTCTTCGCGGGCGGCTACGACGCCGGCTACTACTCGTACATCTGGAGCGAGGTGCCCGGCGCCGACATCATGGAGTGGTTCGAGGAGCACGGGGGCGCCAACCGCGCGAACGGCGCGCGGTACCGGCGGGAGATCCTCAACCCCGGCGGGTCCCGGGATCCGGGCGACTCCATCCGGGCGCTGCTCGGGCGCGAGCCGTCGATCGAGCCGCTCCTGCGCCGGCGCGGACTTGCCTGAACGCGACGATGCCCCGGTTGCCTGTCGGCATCCGGGCCATATCGTCGAGCTCGGCTAGATCGCGAACCCGAGGGCGCGCATCATGTCGCGTCCGTCGTCGGTGATGCGCTCGGGGCCCCACGGCGGCATCCACACCCAGTTGATGCGGAACGCGTCGACGACGCCGTCGAGCGCCTCGGCCGTCTGCTCCTCGAGCACGTCGGTGAGGGGGCATCCGGCGCTCGTGAGCGTCATGTGGATGACGAGCGCGTCGTGCTCCTCGTCCCAGCCGAGGTCGTAGATGAGCCCGAGGTCGACGACGTTCACGCCGAGCTCCGGGTCCATCACGTCTTTGAGCGCCTCGGTGACCTGGTCGAAGCGCTCGGGAGCGAGTGAGGTGACCATGATGTCGATTCTAGTCGCGGCCTACTCGGCCGCGGCCGCCGCAGCGGGCTCGGCGACCTGGTAGCGGTCGTAGCCCTCGTCCTCGAGCCGGTCGGCGAGCTCGGGGCCGCCCTGCTCGGCGATCCGGCCCGCGACGAACACGTGCACGAAGTCGGGCTTGATGTAGCGCAGGATGCGCGTGTAGTGCGTGATGAGGAGGATGCCGAGGCCCGTGTTCGCCTTGGCGCGGTTCACGCCCTCGGAGACGATCTTCAGCGCGTCCACATCGAGGCCCGAGTCGGTCTCGTCGAGCACGGCGAACCTCGGCTTGAGCAGCTCGAGCTGCAGGATCTCGTTGCGCTTCTTCTCGCCGCCCGAGAAGCCCTCGTTGACGTTGCGCTCGGCGAAGTTCGAGTCCATGCGCAGGTTCGCCATCGACTCGCGGACGTCCTTCACCCAGGTGCGCACCGACGGCGCCTCGCCGTCGATGGCGGTCTTCGCCGTGCGGAGGAAGTTCGTCACGGTGACGCCGGGGATCTCGACGGGGTACTGCATCGCGAGGAACAGGCCCGCGCGGGCGCGGGCGTCGACCGACATCTCGAGCACGTTCTCGCCGTCGAGGAGGATCTCGCCCTCCACCACGTGGTACTTCGGGTGGCCGGCGATCGTGTACGCGAGCGTCGACTTGCCCGAGCCGTTCGGGCCCATGATGGCGTGGATCTCGCCCTCGTTGATGACGAGGTCGACGCCGCGGAGGATCTCGCGGGTGCCCTGGTCGGTCTCGACGTTGACGTGCAGGTTCTTGATCTCGAGCACTGACATGTGGTGGTGAATCTCTTTCGTGAGCCGGCCGTTCCGGGCCGGAAGCTGGTTCAGACGGTCAGGGTGACCGAGGGATCGATGTGGACGCCGCCGTCCTTGACCTCGACCTGGAAGACCGGGACGGGCTCGTAGGCGGGAAGGGTGAGCGGCTTGCCGCTGCGGAGCGAGAACTTGGAGCCGTGCGCCCAGCACTCCAGCGTGTCGTCCTCCACGAAGCCCTCGGCGAGGGAGATGTCGCCGTGCGTGCAGGTGTCGCCGATCGCGAAGACCTCGCCGGCGGCATCCTTCACGACGGCGATCGCCACGCCGTCGACCACGAAGCGGGACGCCTCGTTGACGCCGAGCTCGTCGACGCCGCAGACACGAACGGATGCCACGGTCAGCTCACCTGCAGTTCTGCCTCGATCGCGACGAGGAGTCGCGCCTCGAGCTCGGGCGAGCCGATCTTCTGGACGATCTCGGTGAGGAATCCACGAACGACGAGGCGCCTGGCCTCGTCTTCGCTGATGCCGCGGGCCATGAGGTAGAACAGCTGCTCGTCGTCGAAGCGGCCGGTGGCGCTGGCGTGCCCGGCCCCCTCGATGTCGCCCGTCTCGATCTCGAGGTTGGGCACGGAGTCGGCACGGGTGCCGTCGGTGAGCACGAGGTTGCGGTTCTGCTCGTAGCTGTCGGTGCCGGTCGCGGCGTTGCCGATGAGCACGTCGCCGATCCACACCGTGCGTGCGCCCGCGCCCTGCAGCGCGCCCTTGTAGGTCACGCGGCTCTTCGTGTGCGGTGCGTCGTGGTGCACGTACACCTGCTGCTCGAGGTGCTGGCCGGCGTCGGCGAAGTAGAGGCCGAGCGCCTCGATGTCGGCGCCCTGCTCGGCCAGGTGGGTCGAGGGGTTCACCCGCACGACCTTGCCGCCGAGGGAGACGACGATGTGCTTCAGGAACGAGTCGCGGCCGAGGCGGGCGAACTGGCTCGAGAGGTGCACCGCGTCGTCGTTCCACTCCTGCAGCGAGACGACGGTGAGCGATGCGCCGTCGCCGACGAGGATCTCGACGTTCTCGCTGAGTCGAGCGTCGCCGATGCCGCGGAGCACGACGAGTCCGCGGCTGTTCGGCGCGATCTCGATGACGGTGTGGCCCGCTCGTGGCGCCGTGCCGAGGCCGGATCGGGTCACGGCGACGACCTTCTCGTCTTCACCGGTGACCGAGATCAGGAGGGCCTCGTCGAACGCCGTCCACGCGTTGGCGCTCGCACGCTCTTCGGGCGTGCCGGCGGTGCCGATGCGGGCGTCGTCGCGGGCGATCCACGAGACCTGGACGCCCGGGGCATCCGTCGTCTCGATCGGCAGGCGGGCGCCGTCGAGCTCGCCGCCCGTGAGATCGGCGAAGGCCGCCACGGGCGAGAGCTTCCACTCGTGCTCGCGCCCGTTCACCGGCGCGAAGTCCTCGACGTTCACCGAGCGGAACCGCTCGGAACGCGTCTGCACGGGCACGAAGGCGCCGTCGGAGTGCGCGACGAGGCCGTGCTGCTCGGCTGTGGGCATGGCTGTGCTGGTCATCTGGGCGGTCATTCCTAGCCGACCGATCCTTCCATGCCCATCTCGATGAGCTTGTTGAGTTCCATCGCGTACTCCATGGGCAGTTCGCGGGCGATCGGCTCGATGAAGCCGCGCACGATCATGGCCATGGCCTCGTCCTCGGGCATGCCGCGGCTCATCAGGTAGAAGAGCTGCTCCTCGCTCACCTTCGAGACCGTGGCCTCGTGTCCGAGGTGCACGTCGTCGACGCGGATGTCGATCGCCGGGTACGTGTCGGAGCGTGAGATGGTGTCGACGAGCAGGGCGTCGCAGCGCACGGTGTTCGCCGAGTGGTGCGCGTTGGCGTCGATGCGCACCTCACCGCGGTAGCCGGCGCGACCGCCGCCGCGGGCGATCGACTTCGAGACGATCGACGACTGCGTGTACGGCGCCATGTGGATCATCTTGGCGCCGGCGTCCTGGTGCTGACCGGGGCCCGCGAAGGCCACCGAGAGCGTCTCGCCCTTGGCGTGCTCGCCCATGAGGAAGATCGACGGGTACTTCATCGTCACCTTCGAGCCGATGTTGCCGTCGATCCACTCCATGGTGGCGCCCTCGGCGGCGGTCGCCCGCTTGGTCACGAGGTTGTAGACGTTGTTCGACCAGTTCTGGATCGTCGTGTAGCGCACGCGGGCGTTCTTCTTCACGATGATCTCGACGACGGCCGAGTGCAGCGAGTCGCTCTTGTAGATCGGGGCCGTGCAGCCCTCGATGTAGTGCACGTAGCTGCCCTCGTCGGCGATGATCAGCGTGCGCTCGAACTGGCCCATGTTCTCGGTGTTGATGCGGAAGTAGGCCTGCAGCGGGATCTCGACGTGCACGCCCGGCGGCACGTAGACGAACGAGCCGCCCGACCACACGGCCGTGTTGAGCGCGGCGAACTTGTTGTCGCCGGCGGGGATCACGGTGCCGAAGTACTCCTCGAAGAACTCGGGGCGCTCCCTGAGCGCGGTGTCGGTGTCCATGAAGATGACACCCTGGCGCTCGAGCTCCTCGTTGATCTGGTGGTAGACCACCTCGGACTCGTACTGCGCGGCGACGCCGGCGACGAGGCGCTGGCGCTCCGCCTCGGGGATGCCGAGCTTCTCGTAGGTGTTCTTGATGTCGTCGGGCAGGTCCTCCCACGTCTGGGCCTGCTTCTCGGTGGAGCGCACGAAGTACTTGATGTTGTCGAAGTCGATCTCCGACAGGTCGGCCCCCCAGGTGGGCATGGGCTTGCGCTCGAAGAGCTGCAGCGCGCGCTGGCGGCGCTGGAGCATCCATTCGGGCTCGCTCTTCAGGGCCGAGATGTCGGCGACGACCTCTGGCGAGATCCCGCGTCGCGCGGAAGCCCCCGCAGCGTCGGAGTCGGCCCAGCCGAACTCGTAGACGCCGAGTCCTTCGAGTTCTGGGCGGTCGATCAGTACGTCCGTCATGCTCTCCCTCTTCTCCTCCCGTGCAACCGGATATGAGTCCGGCTCATTCCCTCGCGAGTCGAGGCGCTCGTTGGCTGGGTGATGATGTGCGGGCGGCTCCAGTGCGAACCTAAGATGGCTGGGAGCTCGCATCGCGCTGACGCGCGCCTCGCGGGCCTTCCCAACCCTTCAAGTCTATAGGGTCGCGCTGTCGAGTGCTCCGTACTCCCAGCGCCGTCACAGTGCGACCCGGATCAGGACGACCAGCGTGAACCGCTTCATCCAGTGGCTGCCCGACCGAGTCGACGGGCGGATCCGCGTCGTCGCCTGGCTCTCGTTCGTCGCGGAGGTCGTGATCATCGCGACGGGCGGTGCGGTGCGCCTCACGGGTTCGGGCCTCGGATGCCCCACTTGGCCGACCTGCACGGCGGACTCGCTCATCACGACGCCCGAGATGGGCATCCACGGCCTGATCGAGTTCGGCAACCGCATGATGACCGGCGTCGTCGGCCTGATCGCGCTCGCACTGTTCGTGCTCGTCTGGCGCATCCGCGCCCAGCGCCGCGACCTGTTCATGCTCGCGTTCATCGTCGGCGTCGGCATCGTCGCGCAGGCCATCGTCGGCGGCATCACCGTGTGGACGGGGCTCAACCCCTTCATCGTCGGGTTCCACTACGTCTCGTCGCTCCTCCTCGTGTGCGTGTGCGCGGCGTTCCTCGTGCGCATGGACGCGCAGCCCGGCCCTCGTGAGCTCGCCGTCCCCAGCTGGTACGCCGGGCTCACGCACGCGACCACCGGCGTCCTCGCGCTCACGATCGTGTTCGGCATCCTGACCACCGGGTCCGGGCCCCACTCCGGCGATGCCGCCGCGGGCCGCAACGGCTTCGAGTCGGAGGTGCTCGAGCACGTGCACGCCTGGCCCGGCTACGCGCTCCTCGGGCTCACGGTCGTGCTGCTGGTCGGAGCGTGGCGGCTCCGGCTGCCCACGCTGCGCTGGGTGGGCGCCCTCCTCGTCGTCGAGCTGGTGCAGATCGCGGTCGGCCTCTACCAGGCGCGCAACGGCCTGCCGCCGCTCGCCGTGGGCGTGCACATGGTGCTCGCCGCGCTCACCGCCGCATCGATGACGGTGGTCGTCCTGCACCTCAAGCGCCCGGCGGTGACGGATGCCGCGCCCGCGGCCGCGCCGGTCGCGGCATCCGCTCGATGACGCCAGTGCCGTGCTGATCGAGCATCGCGGGCATCGCCCCCTCGTCGATCCCACCGCCACGGTGGCGCCGACGGCAGTGCTGTCGGGCGACGTGCGCGTGGGGCCGCGCTCCCGCATCCTGCACGGCGTCGTGCTCACCGCCGAGGACGGCGAGATCACGATCGGAGCCGAGTGCGTCGTGATGGAGCACGCACTCGTGCGCGGTCGGTCGGGCCATCCGGTGGTCATCGGCGATCGCGTGCTCGTCGGGCCGCACGCGCACGTGAACGGCGCGAGCATCGGCGACGAGGCGTTCATCGCGACCGGGGCATCCGTGTTCCCCGGCGCCGTCGTCGAGGCGGGCGCCGAGGTGCGGGTCAACGGCGTCGTCCAGGTCAACACCCGCATCCCGGCCGGCGAGGTGGTGCCGATCGCCTGGGTGGCGGTGGGCGACCCCGCGCGCATCCTCCCACCCGAGCGCCACGCCGACATCTGGGAGGTGCAGCGCGGGCTGGACTTCGTCGGCACCGTGTACGGGGTGCCTCGCGAGCAGGGCATGCGCGAGATCATGCGGCGCCAGTCGGAGTTCTACGCCGCGCACGACGACGACGTCGTCATCGACTGACGCCGGCTGCGGGATCCGCCGCTCGGCTCAGAACGGCCCGGTTCAGAACGGCCCGTTCAGAACGCGACGGTTCAGAACGGCAGCAGCGGGTCGATCCCGATCGCGAGGAAGAGCAGCGAGAGGTACGCGATGGACCCGTGGAACACCCGCATGGGCGAGACCTGCTCGTGGCGGATGGCGAGGTTGTAGAGGCGGTGCGTCTCGGCGATGAACCAGACGCCGGTCACGACCGCGACCGTCGAGTAGACGAGGCCCATGCCGGCGACCGGGATCAGCAGCAGCGAGCAGGCGACCGTCGCCCAGGCGTACAGGATCACCTGCAGGCCGACCTGCGCACGGCCGCGCACCACGGCGAGCATGGGCACCCCGGCGGCCGCGTAGTCGTCCTTGTACTTCATCGAGAGCGGCCAGTAGTGCGGCGGCGTCCAGAGGAAGATGATGAGGAACAGGATGAACGGGGTCCAGCTGAGGCTCTCGGTGACGGCGGCCCAGCCGATCAGCACCGGCATGCAGCCCGCCACACCGCCCCACACGATGTTCTGCGACGTGCGGCGCTTGAGGATGAGGCTGTAGAAGACGACGTAGAGCAGGATGGCGCCGAGCGACAGCGCAGCGGCCAGCCAGTTGGTGAAGATCCAGAGCCAGGCGATGGATGCCGCGCCGAGGCCGTAGGCGAACACGATCGCCTCGCGGTCGCTCAGCTCGCCGGTGACCAGCGGCCGGCCCTGGGTGCGCTTCATGACGCGGTCGATGTCGCGGTCGATGTAGCAGTTGAAGGCGCCGGCTGCCCCGGCGCTCATCGCGCCGCCGATGAGGGTCGCGACGAGCAGCCACAGGTTCGGAAGGCCGTTCTGCGCCAGGATCATGGTGGGCGCGGTCACCACCAGCAGGAGTTCGATGACCCGCGGCTTCGTGAGCGCGAGGTAGGCGGAGAGCTTGCGCCGTACCGTCATCTGCGGTCGCGACTCGCGAGTGTGTACAGCTGCCGACATCGTTCCTCTTCCGGGCGCGGGGGCGCACGAGCACTCCCCGCGCGACCCTCGACGATTCTAGGCCATGGTCGAGGCGGCGTTCTCCGGAATACGCTTTCCGCCTCACATAGCGCGGACTCCGCTGTGAGTCATCCCCCGTCACAGACCACCCCCGAATCCATATACTGAGGATTGCGCGCCCGGCTTCACGGGTTCGATCACGCCGGCCTCCCGAAACGATTCCCGGCAGAACCCGCGGCCTGGCGGAACCGCGCCGCAACGTCCCGGCGGGTCGGGGGCCGGACGGTTCCCGACGCCGTCACGATCGGAAGGAACAGCACCTCGTGGCCAATCTGCAGTGGGAACCCATCGACGATCGCGCGGTCGACACGGCGCGCGTGCTCGCGGCCGACGCCGTCGAGAAGGTCGGGAACGGGCACCCCGGCACCGCGATGAGCCTTGCGCCCGCCGCGTACCTCCTCTTCCAGAAGGTCATGCGCCGCGACCCCGCCGACCACGGCTGGCTCGGTCGCGACCGGTTCATCCTCTCCGCGGGCCACAGCTCGCTCACGCAGTACGTGCAGCTCTACCTCGCCGGCGACGGCCTCGAGCTCGACGACCTCAAGGCGCTGCGCACCTGGGGCTCCAAGACCCCGGGTCACCCCGAGTACGGTCACACCGACGGCGTCGAGATCACGACCGGCCCGCTCGGCCAGGGCCTCTCCTCCGCCGTCGGCTTCGCCTACGCCGCCCGCTTCGAGCGCGGCCTCTTCGACCCCGACGCGCCAGCGGGCACGAGCCCGTTCGACCATTTCATCTATGTGGTCGCGGGCGACGGCGACCTGCAGGAGGGCGTCACCAGCGAGGCCTCCTCGCTCGCCGGCCACCAGCAGCTCGGCAACCTCGTCGTGATCTACGACTCGAACCAGATCTCGATCGAGGACGACACGAACATCGCCTTCACCGAGGACGTCGCGAAGCGCTACGAGGCCTACGGCTGGCACGTGCAGACGGTCGACTGGAAGAAGACCGGCCAGTACGTCGAGGACGTCGCCGAGCTGCACCGCGCCATCGAGGCGGCCAAGGGCGAGGCGGCCAAGCCGTCGATCATCATCCTGAAGACCATCATCGGCTGGCCGAGCCCCGGCAAGCAGAACACCGGCAAGATCCACGGCTCCGCACTCGGTGCCTCGGAGCTCGCCGCCACCAAGGAGGTGCTCGGGTTCGACCCCGAGCAGACCTTCGTCGTCGCGGAGGACATCCTCGAGCACACCCGTGCCGCCCGTGAGCGTGGCGCCGCCGCGCACGCCGAGTGGCAGGTCGCGTTCGACGCATGGGCGGAGGCCAACCCCGAGAAGAAGGCGCTGCTCGACCGGCTCGAGGCCGGCGAGCTGCCCGACGACGTCGCATCCGTCCTTCCCGCCTTCGAGGGCGGCGCCGAGGTCTCGACCCGCGCTGCGTCCGGCAAGGTCATCAACGCCCTCGCCGGCGTGCTGCCCGAGTTCTGGGGCGGCTCGGCCGACCTCGCGGAGTCGAACCTCACCACGATCAACGACGCGGCCTCGTTCATCCCCGAGGAGTGGTCGACGCACGAGTTCGCCGGCAACCCCTACGGCCGCGTGCTGCACTTCGGCATCCGCGAGCACGCGATGGCGGCGATCGTGAACGGCATCGTGCTGCACGGCAAGACGCGGGCCTTCGGCGGCACGTTCCTCATCTTCAGCGACTACATGCGGCCCGCCGTGCGCCTCTCTGCGCTCATGAGGGTGCCCTCGATCTTCGTCTGGACGCACGACTCGGTCGCGCTCGGCGAGGACGGCCCGACCCACCAGCCGATCGAGCAGCTCGCGACGCTCCGCGCGATCCCCGGGTTCACGGTGGTCCGCCCGGCCGACGCGAACGAGACCGCGATCGCCTGGCTCGAGATCCTGAAGCGGCGCGACGCCCCGGTGGGCATCGCGCTCACCCGCCAGAACATCCCGGTGTTCGAGCGCGGCGACGGTGCGGCATCCGGCGACACGCTCGCGTCCGCGGCCGGACTCGCGAAGGGCGCCTACATCCTGGCCGAGGCGCCGTCGGGCACGCCCGACGTCATCCTCATCGCCACGGGCTCCGAGGTGCAGTTGGCGGTGGCCGCACGCGAGCGGCTCGCGGCCGACGGCATCCAGGCGCGCGTCGTCTCGGCGCCGAGCCTCGAGTGGTTCGAGGAGCAGGATGCCGCGTACCGCGAGTCGGTGCTTCCCGCCGCCGTGACGGCTCGCGTGTCGGTCGAAGCCGGCATCTCGCTGTCGTGGCGTCCGTACGTGGGCGACCGCGGCCGGAGCGTGTCGATCGAGCACTTCGGCGCTTCCGCCGACTACAAGACCCTGTTCCGCGAGTTCGGCATCACGACGGACGCCGTCGTCGCCGCCGCGAAGGAGACGCTCGCGTCGGCCTGACGCGCGCAGAAGGAGAACACATCCCCATGAGCACCAACTCCCCCACCGCCGCGCTCTCAGAGGCCGGCGTCAGCATCTGGCTCGACGACCTGTCCCGCGACCGCATCACCACGGGCGACCTCGCGCGCCTGATCGCCGAGCGCAACGTCGTCGGCGTCACCACGAACCCGACGATCTTCGCCGGGGCGCTCGCCAAGGGCGACGCCTATCGCGAGCAGCTGCACACGCTCGCCGAGGCCGGCACCGACCTCGACACCGCGGTGTTCGAGGCCACCACCGACGACGTGCGCGACGCCGCCGACATCTTCCGCCCGGTGTTCGACGCCAGCGGCGGCTACGACGGCCGCGTGTCGATCGAGGTGGCACCCGATCTCGCCCACGACACCGAGCGCACCATCGAGCAGGCGCATGCGTTGTGGGAGAAGGTGGACCGGCCGAACGTGATGATCAAGATCCCGGCGACGGTCGAGGGGCTGGGGGCGATCACCGCGGCGATCGGCGCGGGCATCAGCGTGAACGTCACGCTGATCTTCAGCCTGGACCGGTACCGGCAGGTCATCGACGCGTACCTGACCGGCCTGGAGCAGGCCAAGGCCGCGGGCATCGACCTGTCCACGATCCACTCGGTCGCGTCGTTCTTCGTGTCCCGCGTGGACACCGAGATCGACAAGCGCCTGGCCGAGGTCGGCACCGACGAGGCCCTCGCGCTGAAGAGCAAGGCCGGCATCGCGAACGCCCGCCTCGCCTACCAGCTCTACGAGGACGTGTTCGGCGGCGACCGCGCCACCGCCCTGCTGCAGGCCGGCGCGAACCGGCAGCGTCCGCTCTGGGCATCGACCGGCGTGAAGGACCCGGCGCTGCCCGACACCCTCTACGTCACCGAGCTCGTCGCACCCGGCGTGGTGAACACCATGCCCGAGAAGACCCTCGAGGCCACCTTCGACCACGGCGAGATCGTCGGCGACACCGTGACCGGCGCGTACGCCGACGCCGGCGCCGTGCTCGACGCGCTCGCCCGGGTCGGCGTCGACTACGACGACGTCACCGCCGTCCTCGAACGCGAAGGCGTCGAGAAGTTCATCGTCTCCTGGCACGAACTGCTCGACACCGTCCGCGGCGCACTGGAGGCCGCACGATGAGCTTCCGCATCTCCGTGAGCGGAGCGGCCGCCGATGCCGTGCGCCGCACCGTGCCGACGCTGGTCGCCGACCTCGTCGCGAGCGGCATCACCGCCCAGGACGCCGAGCTCTGGGGCCCTGCCGCCGAGGACGAGGCGTCGAAGCGACTCGGCTGGACCGAGGCGGTCGCCGTCTCCCGCCCGCTCGTGCCCGAGATCGAGGCGCTCCGCGAACAGCTCGAGGCCGACGGCGTCACCCACATCGTGCTCGCCGGCATGGGCGGATCCTCGCTCGCGCCCGAGGTCATCACGCGCACCGCGCGGGTGGAGCTCACCGTGCTCGACTCGACGGAGCCCGGGCAGGTCGCCGCGGCGCTCCGCGACCGGCTCGCCGAGTCGGCGCTCGTCGTGTCCTCGAAGTCCGGATCGACGGTCGAGACCGACAGCCAGCGCCGGGTCTACGAGCAGGCGTTCCGCGACGCGGGCATCGACCCGGCGACGCGCATCATCGTCGTGACCGACCCGGGCTCGCCGCTCGACGAATCGGCACGCGCGGCCGGCTACCGCGTGTTCAACGCCGACCCCAACGTCGGCGGGCGCTACTCGGCCCTCACCGCATTCGGCCTCGTGCCGTCGGGGCTCGCCGGAGCCGACATCGCCGAGATCCTGGACGAGGCCGAGACCATCGAGCTCTCGCTCGCGATCGACAGCCCCGAGAACCCCGGACTGGTGCTCGGCGCCGCCATCGCCGCCACCGAGCCGCTGCGCGACAAGCTCGCGATCGTCGCCGACGGCACCCACATCGTGGGCTTCGCGGACTGGGCCGAGCAGCTCATCGCCGAGTCGACGGGCAAGGAAGGCAAGGGCATCCTCCCCGTCGTCCTCGACGTCGAGGCGCCCGAGCTGAAGGCAGACCTCCCCGACGTCCAGGTCGTGCGCCTCGTCGACGACGCCGGCGACCAGATCTTCAGCCACCACGACACCGGCGAGATCCGCGTCTCGGGCAGCCTCGGCGCCCAGCTGCTCGTGTGGGAGTACGCCACGGCCGTCGCCGGTCGCCTGCTCGGGATCAACCCGTTCGACCAGCCCGATGTCGAATCCGCGAAGATCGCGGCGCGCGGACTGCTCGACGCACGGCCAGAGCCGGCGCCCGCAGCCTTCGTCGCCGACGGCATCGAGGTGCGCGGCACGCCGCACGTCATCGGCGCCGCCAGCGACCTGGTGTCGGCGATCGACGTGCTGCTCGAGGAGCTGCCCGCCAACGGCTACGTCTCCGTCCAGGCTTATGTCGACCGTGTCGCGCACCCCGAGCTGGCGCAGTTGCGCGACCGGCTCGCCGCACGTGCCGGCCGCCCCGTCACGTTCGGGTGGGGGCCGCGCTTCCTGCACTCCACGGGCCAGTTCCACAAGGGCGGCCCCGCCGTCGGCGTGTTCCTGCAGATCACGGAGACTCCGGTCGAGGATCTCGCGATCCCCGACCGGCCCTTCACCTTCGGCGAGCTCATCGCCGCGCAGGCATCCGGCGACGCGAGCGTGCTCGCCGAGCATGACCGCCCGGTGCTGACCCTGACGCTGACGGACCCCGCCGCGAACATCGCGACGCTGTTCGACGCCGTCGGCTGATCCCCGGAAGGATCCCATGGCCCCGGCAGAGATCTCCGCGCAGCACAATCCGCTGCGCTCGCCCAAGGACTACCGCCTCAACCGGATCGCCGGTCCGTCGAGCCTCATCATCTTCGGGGTGACCGGCGACCTGTCCCGCAAGAAGCTCATGCCCGCGGTCTACGACCTCGCGAACCGTGGGCTCCTCCCCCCGGGGTTCGCGCTCGTCGGCTTCGCGCGACGGGACTGGGACGACCAGGACTTCGAGAAGGTCGTGCACGACTCGGTGCGGCAGTACGCCCGCACCGAGTTCCGTGAGGACGTGTGGAAGCAGCTCGCACGCGGCATCCGCTTCGTGCAGGGCGACTTCGACGACGACGAGGCGTTCGACCGCCTCCACGCGGTCGTCGACGAGCTCGACCGTGAGCGCGGCACCATGGGCAACCACGCGTTCTACCTCTCGATCCCGCCGAAGTCGTTCCCGCTGGTGGTCGCGCAGCTGAAGCGGTCGGGCCTCGCCGAGCAGACCGACGACCAGTGGCGCCGCGTCGTCATCGAGAAGCCGTTCGGCTCCGACCTGCAGTCCGCACGCGAGCTGAACGACGTCGTGGCCTCCGTGTTCCCGCCCGACTCGGTGTTCCGCATCGATCACTACCTCGGCAAGGAGACCGTCCAGAACATCCTGGCGCTCCGCTTCGCGAACCAGCTCTACGAGCCCATCTGGAACGCGAACTTCGTCGACCACGTGCAGATCACCATGGCCGAGGACATCGGCGTGGGCGGCCGAGCCGGCTACTACGACGGCATCGGCGCGGCCCGGGACGTCATCCAGAACCACCTGTTGCAACTGCTCGCCCTGACCGCGATGGAGGAGCCGATCTCGTTCGACGCCGCAGACCTGCGTGCCGAGAAGGAGAAGATCCTGTCCGCGGTGCGCCTGCCCGACGACCTGGCCACGGGGACGGCGCGCGGCCAGTACTCGGGCGGATGGCAGGGCGGCGAGAAGGTCATCGGATTCCTCGACGAGGACGGCATGAACCCGGAGTCGACGACTGAGACCTACGCGGCCATGAAGCTGCTCATCGGCACGCGTCGATGGGCGGGCGTGCCGTTCTACCTGCGTGCGGGCAAGCGCCTCGGACGACGCGTGACCGAGATCGCGGTCGTGTTCAAGCGCGCGCCGCAGCAGGTCTTCGCCGACAGCCAGACCTCGCAGCTCGGCCAGAACGCGCTCGTCATCCGCGTGCAGCCCGACGAGGGCGTCACGATCCGCTTCGGCTCCAAGGTGCCGGGCGCGGGCATGCAGGTGCGCGACGTCACGATGGACTTCGGCTACGGCCACGCCTTCACGGAGGCGAGCCCAGAGGCCTACGAGCGGCTCATCCTCGATGTGCTGCTGGGCGACCCGCCGCTGTTCCCCCGCCAGGAGGAGGTCGAGCTCTCCTGGAAGATCCTCGACCCCATCGAGGAGTTCTGGGCGACACAGGGTCAACCCGAGCAGTACCGCCCCGGAACCTGGGGTCCGAGCTCGGCAGACGAGCTCCTGCACCGCGACGGACGTAGCTGGAGGCGCCCATGATCGTCGAACTTCCCGACACGACGACCAGCCAGGTCTCCAAGACCCTGGTGAAGATCCGCGAGGAGGGCGGCGTCGTCGCCCTGGGCCGTGTGCTCACCCTCGTCATCGCCACCTCCCCCGGCAGCGAGGAGGAGGCCATCGAGGCCGCGAACGACGCCTCGCGCGAGCACCCCATGCGGGTCATCGTGGTCTCGAGCGATCCCCACGAACTGCCCGACACGGCGGCTCGGCTCGACGCCGAGATCCGGGTCGGCGGGGACGCCGGCGCGAGCGAGGTCATCGTGCTCCGCGCGTGCGGCGATGCCGCGCGCGATGAGGAGAGCCTCGTCATGGCCCTCCTCCTGCCCGATGCGCCGGTCGTCACCTGGTGGCCCGGGGCGGCACCCGAGGTCCCCGGTGAGGCGGCCCTCGGGCGCATCGCCCACCGACGGATCACGGATGCCTCGACGCAGCCCGACCCGCAGGGTGCGCTGGCGCGCCTCGCGTCCAGCTACACGCCGGGCGACGCGGACTTCGCGTGGACCCGCCTCACCCTGTGGCGCGCCCAGCTCGCCGCGGTGCTCGACCAGCCGCCGTACGAGCAGATCACGAGCGTCCGCGTCACGGGGGCGATCGACTCGCCGTCCACGACCCTGCTCGCGGCGTGGCTTCGGCTGCAGCTCGACGCGCCGACGACGTACGAGCTCACGCCGGTCGAGGCCGGCTCGCACGGCATCCACGGCGTGCACCTCGAGCGGCAGAGCGGCGCGGTCGAACTCGTCCGCGACATTCCCGGTATCGCGACGCTCCGCCAGCCCGGCCAGCCCGTGCACGACGTGCCGCTGCCGCGGCGAAACCTCCGCGACTGCCTCGCCGACGAGCTCCGCCGCCTCGACCCCGATGAGTTGTACGGTGAAGTGATCACGAGCGGCCTGTCGCTGCTCGGCGATGCGGAGGCGTGAGGAGCCCATGCATGACGAATGAACGGCGGGTGCTCGTCCATCCCGACAAGGCGTCATTGGCGAGTTCCGTGTCGGCGCGGTTCATCACGAAGATGCTCGACATCCTCGATGCCCAGGCGGTCGCCCACGTGGTGCTGACCGGCGGCTCGATGGGTTCCGCCGTCCTGGACGCCGTCGCCGCATCGCCGGCGCGCACCTCGATCGACTGGTCGAGAGTGCACTTCTGGTGGGGCGACGAACGGTGGGTGCCCGGCGGTGACGGCGAGCGGAACGACGAGCAGGCGCGTGTCGCCCTCCTCGGCGACCTCGACGTTCCGTCGGAGAACGTGCACCCGTTCCCGGCCTCCGATTCGGGCATGAGCCTCGACGAGGCCGCCGAGGCCTACGCGGCGGAGCTCTCGCAGCACGGCGTCGACGGGCTCGATCACCCGATCTTCGACATCACGTTCCTCGGCGTCGGGCCCGACGGGCACATCGCCTCGCTGTTCCCGCATCGCTCGGGCATCCAGGTGACGGATCGCACCGTCATCCCGGTGCGCAACTCCCCCAAGCCGCCGCCCGAGCGGCTCAGCCTCACCCGGCCGGTGATCAACTCGTCGCAACGCATCTGGCTGGTGCTCGCCGGTGCCGACAAGGCCTCCGCACTCGGCCTCGCCCTCGCCGGCGCGAGCCGTGACGAGGTGCCGGTCGCCGGCATCAAGGGTCGGCGGCGCACGGTCTTCTTCGTCGACGCGGATGCCGCGGCCGAGGTGCCCGAGTCGCTCATCGCCCGCGACTACTGACTCGCCCGCAACCCGACCAGACGCGAAACGGGGCCAGCCTTCCGGCTGGCCCCGTTCGTCGTCTGCGATGCGGTTCGGTGCGTCAGTCCTGCGGAGCCGACTGCCCGCGCCGGGCGCGGAGCTGCGTCAGCGCCTCCTCGAGGAGCGCGGCGGCCTCCTCGTCGGTGCGCCGCTCCTTCACGTAGGCGAGGTGCGTCTTGTACGGCTCGAGCTTGGAGACCGAGGGCGGGTTCTCCTTGTCGCGGCCGGCGGGAAGGCCGGTCGACGGGCTGTCGATGATCTCGGGGATCTCCTCCTCGGGGAGGCTCGCCGCGAAGTACCGCACGGTCTCGTTGCCCTGCGCGTCCCAGTAGCTCACTGCCACCCGGTCGGCGTGGAATCCGCGGTCCTGTTCGCCCATCGGTCCCGCGCCGACGCGCGAGCCCCGGATGGCGCTGTTTCCTGATGCCATGGCGTTCCCGTCAGATTCCGGCGTCGAACTTGGTGATGAGCCCCAGCACCACGATGCACGTGATCCAGATGAGCGCCAGGATCACCGTGATCCGGTTGAGGTTGCGCTCGGCCACACCGGACGCGCCGAGGCTGGACGTGACGCCGCCGCCGAACATGTCGGACAGACCGCCGCCACGGCCCTTGTGCAGCAGGATGAGCAGCGTCAGCAGGAGGCTCGTGAGACCGAGCAGCACCTGCAGGACGACCTGGAGAATCTCCACGGTGAACCTTTCCGGGCACGACGCAGGGTGTCAGTGCCGACAATCGAGTATAGCCGCACCCGCGGCTCAGCCCATGGCGCGAAGCGCCTACGCGCCGACGTGCTTCTTGAACCGGACGATGCTCGAGAACTCGTCGATGTCGAGGCTCGCTCCGCCGACGAGGGCGCCGTCCACGTTGGGTTCGCGAAGGAACGACGCGATGTTCGCCGCCTTCACCGATCCGCCGTAGAGGATGCGCGTGGCCGAAGCCACCTCGTCACCGAGCAGTTCGGCGATCAGCGCACGGAGCGCCGAACAGACCTGCTCCGCCTGCGCGGGCGTGGCGGCCTGGCCGGACCCGATCGCCCACACGGGCTCGTAGGCGACGACGAGCCCCTTGGAGCCGTCGACCCCCTCCAGCGCCGCGCGCAGCTGCGCCACGGGCACCGCACTCGGACCGTGCGCCTCGAGGTCGTCGGCCGTCTCGCCGACGCACACCACGGGAACGAGCCCGTGGCGGTGCGCGGCGAGCACCTTGGCGTTCACGTCGGCGTCGGTCTCGTGGTGCAGCGTGCGACGCTCGGAGTGTCCGATGATCACGTACCGGCAGTCGAGCTGCGCCAGGAACGCGCCCGAGATCTCGCCCGTGTAGGCGCCCGAGTCGTGCGCCGAGACATCCTGTGCCCCGTATGCGATGGGCAGCGAGTCGGCCGACACCAGCGTCTGCACCGAACGCAGGTCGGTGAACGGCGGGAACACGGCGACCTCCGCGTCGGCGAAGTCGTGCTTCGCGTCGGCCAGCGCCCACGCGAGCTTCTGCACGAATGCGATCGCCTGCAGGTGGTCGAGGTTCATCTTCCAGTTGCCCGCGATGAACGGGGTGCGCTTCACTGCCATCCGAGGACCTCCAGTCCGGGGAGCTTCTTGCCCTCGAGGAACTCGAGGCTCGCCCCGCCGCCCGTCGAGATGTGACCGAACCGGTCATCGCTGAATCCGAGCTGCCGCACTGCCGCTGCGGAGTCGCCGCCGCCGACGACGCTGAGCCCGTCGACCTCGGTGAGCGCCTCGGCCACGGCCTTGGTGCCGGCTGCGAACGGCGCGAGTTCGAACACGCCCATCGGGCCGTTCCAGAACACCGTCTTCGACGCGCGGATCTGCTCGGCGAAGGCCGCCGCCGTGGCGGGGCCGATGTCGAGGCCGAGTCCGGATGCACCGAACGGCGTCTCCTCGATCGCGTCGGCCGCGGTGACCACGTGCTCGGCTTCGGCCGAGAAGGATGCCGCGACGACCACGTCGGTCGGCAGCACGATCGACACGCCGCGCTCCTCAGCCTCGGCGAGGTAGCCCTTGACCGTCTCGATCTGGTCTGCCTCGAGGAGGCTCGATCCGACCTTGTGACCCTGTGCCGCGAGGAAGGTGAACAGCATGCCGCCGCCGATGAGGAGGGTGTCCACGCGCGGCAGCAGGTGCGCGATCACGCCCAGCTTGTCGGAGACCTTCGAGCCGCCGAGCACCACCGTGTACGGGCGCTCGGGCGACTCGGTGAGCCGGTCGAGCACGTCGAGCTCCGATGCGATCAGGAGGCCGGCGGCGCTCGGCCGCAGCTGCTCGAGCTCGTAGACGCTCGCCTGCTTGCGGTGCACGACGCCGAAGCCGTCGGAGACGACGGCGTCGGCGAAGCCGGCCAGCTCGCCGGCGAACGCGGTGCGCTCGGCCTCGTTCTTCGAGGTCTCCCCCGCGTTGAACCGCAGGTTCTCGAGCACGAGGATCTCGCCATCGCCGAGCGCCTCGACCTTCGCCGCGGCATCCGCGCCGACCGTGTCGGTCGCGAAGGCGACGGGCGCGTCGATCAGCTCATCGAGCCGTGCGGCGACGGGGGCGAGGCTGTACTTGGGGTCGGGCGAGCCGTCGGGCCGGCCGAGGTGGGAGACCACGATCACACGGGCTCCCTGGCCCGTGAGGGCCTCGAGGGTGGGGACCGACGCCCGCACGCGGCCGTCGTCCGTGATGACCGATCCCTGGAGGGGGACGTTGAGGTCACAACGGACGACGACGCGCTTGCCGGCGAGCGGACCGAGGCTGTCGATCGTTCGCAGGGTCACGGATGCTCGATTCAGAGGCGTTCGGCGACGTACTCGGTCAGGTCGACGAGACGGTTCGAGTAGCCCCACTCGTTGTCGTACCAGCTCGAGAGCTTCACCTGGTCGCCGAGGACGCGCAGCAGCCCGGCGTCGAAGATCGACGAGTGCGGGTCGGAGACGATGTCGCTCGAGACGATCTCGTCTTCCGTGTACTTGAGGATGCCCTTCATCGGCCCCTCGGCGGCCGCCTTGTAGGCCGCCTTCACCTCGTCGACCGTCACCGGGCGCGATGCCGTGACGGTGAGGTCGGTGATCGAGCCGGTGGGAACCGGCACGCGCAGGGCGAAGCCGTCGAGCTTGCCGACGAGCTCGGGCAGCACGAGGCCGATCGCCTTCGCGGCGCCCGTGGAGGTGGGCACGATGTTGATCGCGGCGGCACGCGCGCGACGGAGGTCCTTGTGGGGGCCGTCCTGGAGGTTCTGGTCGGCGGTGTAGGCGTGGACCGTGGTCATGAGCCCGCGCTCGATGCCGAACGCGTCGTTGAACACCTTCGCGAGCGGCGCGAGGCAGTTCGTCGTGCACGACGCGTTCGAGATGATGTGGTGCGAGGCCGGGTCGTACTCGTCCTCGTTCACGCCCATGACGAACGTGGCGTCCTCGTCGGTCGCGGGCGCCGAGATCAGCACCTTCTTGGCGCCGGCCGTGATGTGCTTGCGCGCGTCGGCGGCCTTGGTGAAGAAGCCGGTCGACTCGATGACGATGTCGACGCCGAGCTCGCCCCACGGGAGGTTCGCCGGGTCGCGCTCCGCGAACGCCTTGATCGCCTTGCCGTTGACGATGATGTTGTCGTCGTCGTAGTCGACGGTCGCGTCGAGGCGGCCCGTGATCGAGTCGTACTTCAGCAGGTGGGCGAGCGTCTTGTTGTCGGTGAGGTCGTTCACGGCGACGATCTCGAGGTCGGCGCCCTGGGCGAGGGCGGCGCGGAAGTAGTTGCGGCCGATGCGGCCGAAGCCGTTGATGCCGATCTTTACGGACACGGATGTCTCCTGAATTGACGTGCGCGAATGCGCGATTCCAAGGTGAACGGATCGGACGGCGGTGTCCCCGGACGGGTCCGGGGACACCATCCGCTACGACAGTAGCAGCAGCCCTGAGGTCTTCTCGCGTGCGGTGGTGAAGCGCTGCTGGACGTTCTCCCAGTTCGCGATGTTCCAGAACGCCTTGACGTAATCGGCGCGCACGTTCTTGTAGTCGAGGTAGTACGCGTGCTCCCAGACGTCGAGCATGAGCAGCGGCACGATGCCCGCAGGAAGGTTCGCCTGCTGGTCGAAGAACTGCACGATGATCAGGCGCTGGCCGATCGAGTCCCATGCGAGGACGGCCCAGCCGGAGCCCTGCACGCCGAGCGCGGTGGCGGTGAAGTGGGCCTGGAACTTGTCGAAGGACCCGAAGTGCTCGTCGATCGCCGAGGCGAGGTCACCGGTGGGCTTGTCGCCGCCGTCGGGCGAGAGGTTGGTCCAGAAGATCGAGTGGTTGACGTGGCCGCCGAGGTTGAACGCGAGGTCCTTCTCGAGCTTGTTGACGTTGGCGAGGTTGCCCGAGTCTCGTGCTTCGGCGAGCTGCGTCAGGGCGGTGTTCGCGCCGGTCACGTACGCCTGGTGGTGCTTCGAGTGGTGCAGCTCCATGATCGTGCCGCTGATCGACGGTTCCAGCGCCGAGTAGTCGTACGGGAGATCGGGGAGGGTGTAGTCAGCCATTGCTTCTCCTTGTCAGATGCCGGGCGTGCCGGGCTCCTGCCCGGTGTTCCGCGGCCGCACCAACGAGTCTATGCCCGGCCCGTGGGTGGCCCATCGGGGTTGACCGACTGCGACGGCGCATGACGACGAGCGGATGCCGCGGCATCCGCTCGTCGTCTGCAACGTGCTGCTCGGGGCCAAGGCGCGCTCGGCGGCGGCTCAGACGTCGTCGAGGTCGGAGGGCAGGCTCGCCTCCGTGCCGGGCACGCCGAGGTCGGCCGCGCGCTTGTCCGCCATCGCGAGGAGGCGGCGGATACGACCCGCGACGGCGTCCTTCGTCATGGGCGGGTCGGCGTGGTGGCCGAGCTCGTCGAGGCTCGCGTCGCGGTGCGCGAGCCGCAGCTCTCCGGCGTACTTCAGGTGATCGGGGATGTCGTCGCCGAGCAGCTCCATGGCTCGCTCGACGCGCGCGCAGGCGGCCACGGCGGCCTGGGCCGACCGGCGGAGGTTGGCGTCGTCGAAGTTCACGAGCCGGTTCGCCGTGGCACGGACCTCACGACGCTGCCGCAGCTCCTCCCAGTTGCGCACGGTGTCGGTGGCGCCCATGAGCGCGAGCATCGAGCTGATCGCCTCGCCGTCGCGGATCACGACCCGGTGCACGCCCCGCACCTCGCGGGCCTTCGCCGAGATGCCCAGCCGCCCGGCGGCGCCGACGAGGGCCATCGCGGTCTCGTTGCCCGGGCAGGTGATCTCGAGCGCGGCGGAGCGGCCCGGGTCGGTGAGGCTGCCATGCGCGAGGAACGCGCCGCGCCAGACGGCCGCGACGTCGTCGCGCGACCCCGTCGTGAGCTTGTTGGGAAGCCCGCGGACGGGTCGGCGGCGTGCGTCGAGGAGGCCGGTCTGGCGGGCGAGGGTCTCGCCGCCGTCGAGCACGCGCACGAGGTACTGGTTCGACCGCCGGATGCCCGAGGGCGAGATGACCGACACGTCGGGCCGCACGCCGTAGAGCTCGCCGAGGTCGCGCGTCACACGCCGGGCGATCGTCGGTGAGTCGAGCTCGGCCTCGATGGCGATGCGTCCCGAGATGATGTGCAGCCCACCGGCGAAGCGCAGCACCGAGGCCAGTTCAGCGGCCCGCACGGTGGTCTTCGGCACCTCGACCCGCGCCAATTCCTCTTTCACATCGGCGGTCAGTGCCACGTCAGGTCCTTTCCTTCTTCATGTCGCGCGGCCGGGTCATTCACGGCCGCGATCGCGGTGCTTCACGCTGACCGCCACGCCCGGGAACTGCCCGAGTCGGTCGGCGAGCTCGCGGACGAGCGCCACCGAGCGGTGCTTGCCGCCGGTGCATCCGATCGCGATGGTCGCGTGTCGCTTGTTCTCACGCTGGTATCCGGCCATCACCGGCTCGAGCGCCGTCGCATAGGCGTCGATGAACTCCCGGGCGCCCGGCTGGTCGAGCACGTACTCGGCGACGGCGGCGTCCTCGCCACTCAGGTGCCGCAGCTCGGGGATCCAGAAGGGGTTCGGCAGGAAGCGGGCGTCGGCGACGAGGTCGGCGTCGGTCGGCAGGCCGTACTTGAACCCGAAGCTCAGCAGGGTGACGCGAAGACCGGCCCGGCCGGCCTCGGCGAACGTCTCGGTGATGAGGGTCGCGAGCTGGTGGATGTTCAGGTCTGACGTGTCGACGACGATGTCGCTCGACTCGCGCAGCTCGGCCAGCCGCGTGCGCTCGGCACCGATGCCGTCGAGCAGCGTGCCGTTGCCCTGCAGGGGGTGCGGACGTCGCACCGACTCGAAGCGGCGGACGAGCACCGCGTCGGTCGCGTCGAGGAACACGACGCGCACGTTCACGCCGGTGCGCAGCGCCTGGATGATGTCCTGCAGCTCGGAGAAGAAGTCGCGACCACGCACGTCGACCACCGCGGCGATCCGCGGCAGCGAGGCCCCGGCGCGCTCGACCAGCTCGACGAGCGGGCGGAGCATCTGCGGCGGCAGGTTGTCGACCACGTACCAGCCGAGGTCTTCAAGGGCGTTGCCGACGGTGGACCGCCCGGCGCCGGACATCCCGGTGACGATGAGCATCTCCTGGTGCTCGGCTTCGGCTGCCATCGTCTCGGGCCCCCTTCCGCGCGTCGACACTCCAGCCTAGCGGGGCGCCGACACGCCGTCGGCGTGCAGGTGCGCGTGGATGGTGGTCGCGAGCGCCGGCCCGATGCCCTTGACCTCGGCGATGTCGGCTTCGCTCGCCCCGCGGAGCCGCGTCACGGAGCCGAAGTGCTTCAGCAACTCCTTCACGCGCGTGGGACCGAGACCCGGGATGTCGGACAGCACGGTGCCGATGTCGCGCTTGCGGCGTTGACGCTGGTGGGTGATCGCGAAACGGTGCGCCTCGTCGCGGACCCGCTGGAAGAGGAACAGCGCATCGCTGTTGCGCGGCAGGATCACCGGGAAATCCGCCTCGGGAGTCCAGATCTCCTCGAGTCGCTTGGCGATGCCGCAGAGGTAGATGCCCTCGACACCCGACTCCTCGAGCGCTCGTGCGGCGGCGGCGACCTGCGGTTCGCCTCCGTCGACCACGAGCAGGTTCGGCCGGTAGGCGAACTTCTTGCGCCGCTCGGATGCCGCGGCATCCGCTTCCGCGCCGGTGACGCCGTCGGCCGCGCTCGCGCTGTCAGCCGTGTCGGCCGTGCCGCCGTCGGAGGTGCCGGCGTCGGGCCGCGCGAGGTAGGCGAGGCGCCGCGTCAGCACCTGGTGGATGGAATCGGTGTCATCGGTGGAGTTCGGGATCGTGAACCGCCGGTACTCGTCCTTGCGAGGGAGCCCGTCCTCGAAGACGACCATCGACGCGACGATGTTCGTGCCGCTGAGGTGGGACACGTCGAAGCACTCGATGCGCAGCGGCGCATCCGCCATACCGAGCGCCTCCTGGATGTCCTCCAGTGCACGGGAACGCGTCGTGAAGTCGGCGCTGCGCCGCGTCTTGTACAGCATCAGCGCCTGTCGTGCGTTCTGGCTGGCGGTGTCGAGCAAGGCCGCCTTGTCGCCGCGCTGGGCGGCACGCAGCCGCACCTTCCGGCCTGCGAGGCCGGCGAGCCAGTCCTCGACGGCCGCAGCATCGTCGGGCAGCTCGGGCACCACCACCTCGGCGGGTGGGGTGAGATCCTCGCCGTACGCATTCTGCAGCACGGAGTCGACGAGCTCGCCCAACGGGACGTCGAGCTCCTTGTCGACGGTCCACGAGCGCACGCCGCGCACCCGGCCGGATCGCACGATGAACAGGTGGACGGCGGCCGCGAGCTCGTCGTGGTCGATGCCGAACACGTCGAGGTCGACCTTCTCGCCGAGCACGACCGCGCTCTTCTCGAAGAACGCCGTGGCGGCCTGCAGCTCATCGCGCCGGCGGGCGGCGGACTCGTAGTCCTGGACGGCCGCGGCCGCCTGCATGCGTCGCGTGAGATCCCCGAGGATCCTGCGATCCTGGTTCTGCATGAACGCGACGAACCGATCGACGTTGGCGCGATGCTCCTCGATCGTCACCTTGCCCGAGCACGGTCCGAAGCACTTGCCGATCTGTCCCGCGAAGCACGGCTTGCCACTCGCCATCGCCCGCCGGTAGTCGCTGTCCTTGCACGTGCGGATCGGGAACAGCTTCATGAGCAGGTCGAGCGTCTCGTTGACCGCCCAGACCTTCGGATAGGGCCCGAAGTACCGGGCGCCGGGGATTCCGCGCCGCCGGGAGATCATGGCGCGCGGCGCCTCGTCGCCGAGCGTCACCACGAGGTACGGGTAGGACTTGTCGTCCTTGAATCGGACGTTGAACGGCGGGTGGAGCTGGTTGATCCACGTGATCTCGAGCTGCAGCGCCTCGACGTCGCTCTGCACGACGGTCCACTCCACCGACGCAGCCGTCGTGACCATGCGCCGGGTGCGCTCGTGCAGGGTGCGCAGCGGAGCGAAGTAGTTCGAGAGGCGGGCACGGAGGTTCTTCGCCTTGCCGACGTAGAGCACGCGGCGGTCGGCGTCGAGGAATCGGTAGACCCCCGGGTCGGTGGGGATCTCCCCCGGCTTCGGCCGATATGGGACGGTGTCGGTCATCCTCGTCAGCTGGCGACCTCGGCGTGCACGGATGCCGCGTCGAAGATCTCACGGAGGAAGTAGCCGGTGTGACTGGTGGCCACGCGCGCGACCTGCTCGGGTGTTCCGGTCGCGACGACCTGTCCGCCCCCCGAGCCGCCCTCCGGACCGAGGTCGATGACCCAGTCGGCCGACTTGATGACGTCGAGGCTGTGCTCGATGACGATGACCGTGTTGCCCTTGTCGACGAGCTTGCCGAGCACCTTGAGGAGCTTGCGCACGTCCTCGAAGTGCAGGCCCGTGGTGGGCTCGTCGAGGACGTAGACGCTCCGGCCGTTCGAACGCCGCTGCAGCTCCGTCGCGAGCTTCACGCGCTGCGCCTCGCCACCCGACAACGTGGTGGCGCTCTGACCGAGCTGGACGTACCCGAGGCCGACGTCGACGAGCGTCTTGAGGTAGCGGTGGATGGCCGAGATGGGCTCGAAGAACTCCGCAGCCTCGCTGATCGGCATCTGGAGCACCTCCGCGATGTTCTTGCCCTTGTAGTGCACCTGCAGCGTTTCGCGGTTGTACCGCTGACCGCCGCAGACCTCGCAGGCGACGTAGACGTCGGGCAGGAAGTTCATCTCGATCTTGATGGTGCCGTCGCCCGAGCAGGCCTCGCAGCGGCCGCCCTTGACGTTGAAGCTGAAACGCCCGGGCAGGTAGCCGCGCGCCTTCGCCTCGGTGGTCTCGGAGAACAGGGTGCGGATGCGGTCGAACACGCCCGTGTAGGTCGCCGGGTTCGAGCGCGGCGTGCGCCCGATCGGTGCCTGGTCGACGTGCACGACCTTGTCGAGCTGGTCGATGCCGGTCACTCGCCGATGCTTGCCCGGGACCTTGCGCGCCCCGTTGAGCCGGTTGGCGAGCACCCGGTAGAGGATGTCGTTGACGAGCGACGACTTGCCCGAGCCGCTGACGCCGGTGACCGCGGTGAAGGTGCCCAGCGGGAACTCGACGTCGACGCCGCGGAGGTTGTTGGCCTCGGCGCCCTGCACGCCGATCATGCGAGCCGGGTCGATCGGTCGGCGACGTGCCGGAATGGCGATCTCCTTGCGCCCCGACAGGTAGTCGCCGGTGAGCGACCGCGTGTTCTTCAGGAGGTCGGCGTAGCTGCCGGAATGCACGACGGTGCCGCCGTTCACGCCGGCGCCGGGGCCGATGTCGACGATCCAGTCCGCGGTGCGGATCGTGTCCTCGTCGTGCTCGACGACGATCAGCGTGTTGCCGAGGTCGCGGAGCGCAACGAGCGTGTCGATGAGCCGACGGTTGTCGCGCTGGTGCAGGCCGATGCTCGGCTCGTCGAGCACGTACAGGACGCCGGTGAGACCGGAGCCGATCTGGGTCGCGAGCCGGATGCGCTGGGCCTCACCGCCGGAGAGCGTCGCAGCAGCACGCGCGAGGTCGAGGTAGCTGAGGCCGACGCGGATGAGGAAGTCGAGCCGGAGCTTGATCTCGCGCAGCACCTGCGCTGCGATGGCCTGCTCGCGATCGGTGAGCTCGAGGCGGTCCATGAAGGACCTGGCGTCGGTGAGGCTGAGCAGGCCCACGTCGGCGATGCTGTGGTCGTGGATGAGCACCGACAGCACCTCGGGCTTCAACCGCTTGCCGTCGCACACCGGGCAGGGAACCTCGCGGAGGTACTCCGACCAGCGCGCGCGCTGCACGTCGGTCTCGGCCTGGAGGTACTGCCGTTCGATGTACGGAACGACCCCCTCGAAGCCCGACGAGTAGCTCATCTCGCGGCCGTACCGGTTGCGCCAGCGCACCTTGACCTCGAAGTTGTCTCCGCGCAGCACGGCCTGGCGTGCGTCGTCGGCCAACTCCTCCCAGGGCGTGCGGAGCGAGAAGCCGAGATCGCGGGCAAGGCCGTCGAGGAGCTTCTCGTAGTAGTTGTAGAGGCTCTTGCCCTGCGACGTCCACGGGAGGATGACGCCCTCGGAGATGCTCAGGGTGGGGTCGCCCAGGAGCAGCTCCTCGTCGACCGACATCCTGGTGCCGAGGCCCGAGCACTCGGGGCACGCCCCGAACGGTGCGTTGAACGAGAAGGTGCGCGGCTCGATCTCGGTGAGCTGGATGGGGTGCTGATTGGGGCACGACAGCTTCTCGGAGAAGGTCGCCCATGCGGCGGGCCCGGTCTCGTCGACGTAGTTCACCTGCACCAGGCCGTCGGTCAGTCGCAGCGCGGTCTCGAGCGAGTCGGTGAGTCGGCCGAGGACGTCGGGGCCGGCGACGAGCCGGTCGATCACGACGGAGATGTCGTGCTTCACCTGCTTCTTGAGCAGGGGCGGCTCGTCGAGGCGGATGACCTCGCCGTCGACCACTGCACGCGAGTAGCCGCCGGCGGCGAGCTCGCGGAAGAGGTCGACGAACTCGCCCTTCTTCTTCGAGACCACCGGGCTCAGGATCTGGTAGCGGGTGCCCTCGGGCAGCTCCATCAGCTGGTCGGCGATCTGCTGCACGGTCTGCCGCTGGATGGGCTCGCCGCAGACGGGACAGTGCGGGATGCCGATGCGCGCCCAGAGGAGGCGCATGTAGTCGTAGATCTCGGTGATCGTGCCGACCGTCGAGCGCGGGTTGCGGTTCGTGGACTTCTGGTCGATCGACACGGCGGGGCTCAGCCCCTCGATGAAGTCGACATCGGGCCGGTCGACCTGGCCGAGGAACTGGCGGGCGTACGCCGAGAGCGACTCGACGTAGCGGCGCTGCCCCTCGGCGAAGATCGTGTCGAACGCGAGCGACGACTTGCCGGAGCCCGAGAGCCCCGTGAAGACGACCATCGCATCGCGCGGGATCTCGACGTCGACGTTGTGCAGGTTGTGCACGCGGGCACCGCGAACACTCAACTGCGAATGGGCATCGAGACGTGAAACTGGCACCCTACGAGTCTAAGGAGGCCCACTGACACGGAGCCGCGCGTGGATCGTGCTCTCAGCGAACATACGTTCGATTACCCTCCCCCGACCCGGCCAACGTAGCGGCCGGTCTTCGCGCGTGGCGAGTTCAGCCGAGGTGGCCCGCCTTCTCCATCTGACGCAGCTCCCGCTTCAACTCGGAGACCTCATCGCGGAGCCGGGCTGCCAGCTCGAACTTCAGCTCGCCCGCTGCCTCGAGCATCTGCTCGTTGAGGTCGCGGATCAGCTCTTCGAGATCGTTGGCCCCCTCGGCGGCGATCCCCTCGCGCCGCAGGTTGGGCACCGGCGACTTCTTGCGAGCGTCGCGGCCGGCGAGGAGCGCGGCCGTGTCGGCCTCCTCGCGCGCCAGCACCTCGGTGATGTCGGCGATGCGCTTGCGCAGCGGCTGCGGGTCGATGCCGTTGGCCCGGTTGTACTCGAGCTGCCGGTCGCGGCGACGCGTCGTCTCGTCGATCGCCGCGGCCATCGAGTCGGTGAGCACGTCGGCGTACATGTGCACCTCACCGGAGACGTTGCGCGCTGCACGGCCGATCGTCTGGATGAGCGAGGTCGACGACCGGAGGAACCCCTCCTTGTCGGCGTCGAGGATGGCGACGAGCGACACCTCGGGGAGGTCGAGTCCCTCGCGGAGCAGGTTGATGCCCACCAGCACGTCGTAGACGCCTGCGCGCAGCTCGGTGAGGAGCTCGACGCGACGAAGCGTGTCGACGTCGGAGTGCAGGTAGCGCACCCTGACGCCGGCCTCCGTGAGGAAGTCGGTGAGCTCCTCGGCCATGCGCTTCGTGAGCGTCGTGACGAGCACGCGCTCGTCGCGCTCGGCGCGGACCCGGATCTCCTCGAGGAGGTCGTCGATCTGTCCCTTCGACGGCTTCACCACGATCTGCGGGTCGACCAGGCCGGTCGGCCGGATGATCTGCTCCACCACGCCGTCGGCGATGCCCATCTCGTAGCGGCCCGGCGTGGCCGAAAGGTAGACGGTCTGGCCGACCCGCGACTTGAACTCGTCCCACTTCAGCGGGCGGTTGTCGAGGGCACTCGGGAGCCGGAATCCGTGCTCGACGAGCGTGCGCTTGCGCGACGAGTCGCCCTCGAACATCGCGCCGATCTGCGGGACGGTCGCGTGGGATTCGTCGATCACGACCAGGAAGTCGTCGGCGAAGTAGTCGAGCAGGCAGTGCGGCGCTTCGCCGGGTGCCCGACCATCGATGTGCCGCGAGTAGTTCTCGATGCCCGAGCAGAACCCGATCTGCTCCATCATCTCGAGGTCGAACGTGGTGCGCATGCGCAGCCGCTGCGCCTCGAGCAGCTTGCCCTCGCGCTCGAGCTCAGCCAGCCGCTCCTCGAGCTCGAGGCGGATCGTGCCGATCGCGCGCTGCATGACGTCGGTGCTCGCGACGTAGTGCGAGCCGGGGAAGACCGGCACGGCGTCGAGCTTCTCAACGACCTGGCCGGTGAGCGGATGCAGGTGGTAGAGCGCCTCGATCTCGTCGCCGAACATCTCGATGCGGATCGCGAGCTCCTCGTAGATCGGGATGATCTCGATGGTGTCGCCGCGCACGCGGAAGTTGCCGCGCGAGAAGTCGACGTCGTTGCGCTGGTACTGCATCGAGACGAACTTGCGGATCAGCCAGTCTCGGTCGACACGCTGCCCGACCTGGAGCGGCATCATCGCCTTCAAGTACTCCTCAGGGGTGCCCAAGCCGTAGATGCACGACACCGTGGACACCACCACCACGTCGCGCCGGCTGAGCAGCGAGTTCGTCGTGGAATGCCGGAGCCGCTCGACCTCGGCGTTGACCGACGAATCCTTCTCGATGAAGGTGTCGGTCTGCGGGACGTAGGCCTCGGGCTGGTAGTAGTCGTAGTAGGAGACGAAGTACTCGACCGCGTTGTTGGGCATGAGTTCACGGAACTCTGTGGCGAGCTGGGCCGCCAGCGTCTTGTTGTGCGCGAGCACGAGCGTCGGCCGCTGGACCTGCTCGATCAGCCACGCGGTGGTGGCCGACTTGCCGGTGCCCGTGGCGCCGAGGAGCACCACATCGGTCTCGCCCGCGTTGATGCGGCCCGCGAGCTCTGCGATCGCCGTCGGCTGATCACCGCTCGGCGTGTAGTCGCTCACGACCTCGAACGGACGGACGGATCGCGTGGCCTGCATGCCATCAAGTCTAGGTTCGGCCGCCGACACTCCGGCCGAGTCAGCTCCCCGCGAACAGCGGCTACGCGGAGGTGCGCTCCGCCCTGATCCGATTCCAGAGGGCATCGGCCTGGCTCATGGTGTGCGCCAGCGAGCCGTCGGTGTCGATGACGACGTCGGCGATCGCCAGCCTGGACGTGTTGTCCACCTGGGCGTCGACGCGCGCCTGCGCCTGGAGCGGGTCGAACCCGCGCTGCTCGACGAGCCGCTCGACCTGGGTCTTGCGGGGCGCGTTCGTGACGACGACGAGGTCGAACGGATGGTCGACGGCCGCTTCGACGAGGAGCGGGACGTCGTAGACGACGACCGCGTCTGGGTCCTCCTCCGCAGCTCGCTCGATGAGCTTGGCCGAGAGCGCCCGCACCGCCGGATGGACGATCGCGTTGAGCTTGGCACGTGCCGGCTCGTCGGCGAACACGAGCTCGCCGAGCTTCGCCCGGTCGAGGCTGCCGTCGGCCCGCAACACGCCGGGACCGAACTCCTCGACGATCGCGGCAAGGGCCGGCTTGCCGGGCTCGACGACCCGCCGGGCCAGCTGGTCGGCGTCGATGTGCACCGCTCCGTGCTCCACGAGGCGACGCGCGACGGTGGACTTGCCTGAGGCGATTCCGCCAGTGAGACCGATCAGATACACGCCTTCACTCTATCGGGGTCGCACTCGTCGCCCTGGGCCGCACTCGACGGCACGGGGAGACGCCGGAAGGCCGGCCCCGATGGGACCGGCCTTCCGTATCGCGGATCGCGACTAGTTGTTGCTCGAGAGCTTCTCGCGCAGCGCCGCGAGCGACGCGTCGTCGGCGAGGGTGCCCGCGCCGGCCGAGTCGCTCGAGAACGATGCGGCACCCGAGGTGAACGAGTCGTCGGCCACAGCGGCAGCGTTCGCCGCGGCGACCTGCTTCTTGTGCGCCTCCCAGCGAGCCTGGGCGGCAGCGTAGTCCTGCTCCCACTTCTCGCGCTGGGCCTCGAAGCCCTCGCGCCACTCGTTGGTCTCGGGGTCGAAGCCCTCGGGGTACTTGTAGTTGCCCTGCTCGTCGTACTCGGTGAGCATGCCGTAGAGCGCCGGGTCGAACTCGGTGCCCTCGGGGTCGACGCCCTCGTTCGCCTGCTTCAGCGAGAGCGAGATGCGGCGACGCTCGAGGTCGATGTCGATGACCTTGACGAAGACCTCTTCGCCGACCGACACGACCTGCTCTGCGAGCTCGACGTGCTTGCCCGACAGCTCCGAGATGTGCACGAGGCCCTCGATGCCGTCTGCGACGCGCACGAACGCACCGAACGGCACGAGCTTCGTGACCTTGCCCGGTGCGACCTGGCCGATCGCGTGGGTGCGGGCGAAGACCTGCCACGGGTCCTCCTGCGTCGCCTTGAGCGACAGGGAGACGCGCTCGCGGTCGAGCTCGACGGAGAGCACCTCGACGGTGACCTCCTGGCCGACCTCGACGACCTCGCTGGCGTGCTCGATGTGCTTCCACGAGAGCTCGGACACGTGGACGAGACCATCGACGCCACCGAGGTCGACGAACGCACCGAAGTTGACGATCGACGAGATGACGCCCTTGCGGATCTGGCCCGGGTGGAGGTTCGCGAGGAAGGTCGAGCGCGACTCGGACTGCGTCTGCTCGAGGAGCGCGCGGCGCGAGAGCACGACGTTGTTGCGGTTCTTGTCGAGCTCAAGGATCTTCGCCTCGATCTCCTGGCCGAGGTACGGCGTGAGGTCGCGCACGCGGCGGAGCTCGATGAGCGACGCCGGCAGGAAGCCGCGGAGGCCGATGTCGACGATCAGGCCGCCCTTGACGACCTCGATGACCGAACCGGTCACGACGCCGTCGGCCTCCTTGATCTTCTCCACGTCGCCCCATGCGCGCTCGTACTGCGCACGCTTCTTCGACAGGATGAGGCGGCCTTCCTTGTCCTCCTTCTGGAGAACGAGCGCCTCGACGGTGTCGCCGACGCCGACGACCTCGCTGGGGTCGACGTCGTGCTTGATGGAAAGCTCACGCGAGGGGATGACGCCCTCGGTCTTGTAGCCGACGTCGAGGAGCACCTCGTCGCGGTCGATCTTCACGACGGTGCCCTCGATGAGGTCGCCGTCGTTGAAGAACTTCAAAGTCTTCTCGACCGCGGCGAGGAAATCGTCAGCAGATCCGATGTCGTTGATCGCGACCTGCTTGGGTGCCTTGGTCGTTGCGGTTGTCATGTAGTGAATGCTCCGTAAAGGACAGAATCGAGCCCATCGCGAGGTAGAGCGTTATGTGGTTCCGCGATGGGCATGCGGACAGGGATGTCACACGAGTGACGCTCTATCCTAGCCAATGGTGGGCGTGGGCCGCAATCCGGCATCGCGCCGCGCCGGCATCCGCTCGCTGCGTCACCCGGGAGGCGCCATCGCATCGATCCTCGCATCGAACGTCATGTCGGGGGTCGCGCGGTAGTTGAGGTGCACGGATGCCGCGACGGTGTTCACCCCGTCACGCAACGCGGATGCGGGGATCGTGACCACGACCTGTGGTGCTGCCGTGGTCCGCGGCGCCGCCGTCGCGTACGAGCCCGCGCCGATCACCCCGGTGGGCAGGTTCCTCCGTGCCACCTCGACGCCGTTCACGAACACGATCACGCCGTCGTCGGCACGGGTCGTCAGCGTGACGCCCGTCAGCGCGTCGGCGTCGGGCACCGTGAACGAATGCCGGAACTGCGCGCTGAGCGGCCGGCCCGACGTCGGCGGCGGGACGTCGACGGTGGTCACGATGCCGGCCGTGCCGAAGCCGAACAGCGCCCTGCCCCTGTTCCATGCGCCATCGTCGAACGCGGCCGTGGTCCAGCCCGCCTGCCAACTGCCGGTGCGGTACTGCCAGCGCCACTCGCTTCCCGGCTGGAGCAGCACCACGGGCACCGGTTCGGACGGAGCCGCATCCGTGGACACCTCGACCCGAGTCTCGGCGGATTCGAGGCCGGTCGTCCCCACGGCCCGGACGCCGTACGTGTACGCCGTCGCCGGCTGGACGTCCGTGTCGACCGTCGTCGTCGTGCCGCCGGCCACCGTGCCGAGGGGCTGGCCGTCCTTCGTGATCTTCCAGCTCTGCACCGGCGTCGCGTCACCCGGCGTCCACGAGAGGGTCACGTCCTCGTGGGTGCTGTCTGCCGTGAGCGCCGGCGGCGCCGGTGCGGTCGGCTCGGTGTCCTGCACGCGGGTCGCGGACATGACCAGGTCGAACGAGGCATCCGTGGTGCCCTTGTAGTTGAGGTGGGTGGATGCCGCGATCGTGTTGGTCCCGTCGTGCAGCAGTCCGGCGGGGACGGTGAACTCGGTCGGGGTGGCGGTCGCGACCGACGTCCTCGGCGCCGCGGTGGCATAGGTGCCCGACGTCACGGTGCCCGTGGGCATCCTCGATCGACCGATCTCGACGCCGTTCACGTGCACCACCACGCCGTCGTCGGCACGGGTGATCACGCGCACGTCGCTGAGTTCGCCGGCCCGAGCGATGTCGACGCGATGTCGGAACAGCATGCTGATCGGGCGATTGGTGGTGGGCAGGGGCTTGTCGATCACCGTCACGATGGAGGTGGATCCGCGGCCGAGCGGCGCCCCGCCCCGCGCCCATGCGGTGTCGACGAACGATTCGGTGTTCCAACCGGTCGGCCAGGCCCCGGCCTCGTAGCGCCAGCTCCACGCGGAGCCGCCGGCGAGCAGCGTCACCGGCTCCCCGCCCGCGGGCGCGTGCATGTCGTACGACAGCGTGAAGCGGCTGTCCGCGTCGTTCTCCATCTGCTGCAGGTACGGCGAGTAGGTGAAGGCGTCGATCGTGTCGGTGGCGGGGTGGAACGTGTAATACCGCAGCCAGCCGTTCCCGCCGTTGGCACGGTCCTGGTAGTCGCTCAGGACCTGGTGCACGGGCCTGCCGCACGCATTCGGATCGGTGCGGCGGGCCTCGCTCAACTCGCCGTCGTGCCAATGCCCGTTGACCACCATGAAGATGCTGCAGTTGCGGTAGACGAGCTCGTTCCACACGTCGTTCGCCGACTTCGGCGTCGTGTCGGTGCGGATGACCGTGTTCGAACGAGTGCCGCTGGTGGTGATGAAGCCGTGCGTCGCGAGGATGACGCGGCGATCGGGGTGCGCGTCGATGACGCGCTGCGCCCAGGCGAGGGAGTAAGCGGGCGACTCGAACTCCAGGTTCACGATGAGGAGCTTGAGTCCGCCGGCATCGAGCAGCGCGTAGTTGTCCTTGTTCTTCCGATCGATGCCATCCGGCCCGAACTGGTTCTGGCCGAGGTAGCCGCCGTATCGCACCGAGGCGGAGTTCCACGTCGCGGCGGAGTAGCGGCTCGGCGGGAAGTACGTGTCGTACGTGCTCGACTCCCCGGTCGTGATGCTGAGGTCGTGGTTCCCCGGGAGGACGGAACTCGGGACGCCCGCCGCGTCGAGGATGGCCATCGACCGGCTCGCGCGCGCCCACTGGTTCACGTTCGGCCAGGATTCGACGAGGTCGCCGACGTGGATCGCGAACCTGGTGTCCAACTGGTCGCGCTGGTCGACGATCCACTGCGTCTGCTGGTCGAAGATGGCGTCGATGCCGCCGGTGTTCGTGTACCCCTGCGTGTCGGGGATCACGACGATGGTGAAGTCGTCCTCCGCCGCGACGGCGGTGTCGGCGGGAACGAGCATGAGCGCCGCGAGCGAGGCGGTGGCGGCAATGGATGCCGCCACCAACCGTCTCGATCGGGAAACGCGTCCAACTCGGGTCATTGGAACTTCCAGCGCGAGCCGCGGGCCGGCTCGACAGGGCTAGGTCTACGCCGACCCGGGTGCGTCCGCCACACCCCCGAACGGGGGCGGTGATCCCGCTCGGGACTCAGCCGAGCAGCGCTCCGCGCAGCGTGTCGAGGCCGACGCCGCCGAGGTCGAGCGCGCGACGGTGGAACTCCCGGATGTCGAACCGGTCGCCTTCGCGCCGTGCCACCTCGTCGCGCAGCTGCTCCCAGATGCGCTGGCCGACCTTGTACGACGGCGCCTGCCCGGGCCAGCCGAGGTACCGGTTCACCTCGAAGCGCACGAACCCCTCGTTCATGTTCACGTTCTGGGAGAGGAACTCGAGCGCGTACTCCCCCGTCCACGGGCCCTTGCCGTCGGGTCGCTGCTTGCCGAGGTGCACGCCGATGTCGAGCACGACGCGAGCCGCGCGCATGCGCTGGCCGTCGAGCATGCCGAGGCGGTCGGCGGGGTCGTCGAGGTAGCCGAGGCCCTCCATGAGGCGCTCGGCATACAGCGCCCACCCCTCTGCGTGCCCGGAGGTGCCGGCGAGCTGTCGCCGCCAGGTGTTGAGCTTGCCGCGGTTCACCACGGCCTGGCCGATCTGCAGGTGGTGACCGGGGACGCCCTCGTGGTACACGGTGGTGAGCTCGCGCCACGTGTCGAACTCGGTGACGCCCTCGGGCACCGACCACCACATGCGCCCCGGCCGGGTGAAGTCGTCGCTCGGCCCGGTGTAGTAGATGCCACCCTCCTGGGTCGGCGCGATCATGCATTCGAGCGTGCGGATCTCGGCGGGGATGTCGAATTGCGTGGCGCCGAGCTCGGCCACGGCCCGGTCGCTCGTCTCCTGCATCCAGCGCTGCAGTGCATCGGTGCCGTGCAGCTTGCGCGACGGGTCGCCGTCGAGGTGCGCGATCGCCTCGGCCACGGATGCCCCGGGAAGGATCTCGTCGGCGATGGCCTCCTGTTCGGCGACCATGCGCGCGAGCTCCTCGATGCCCCACTCGTACGTCTCGTCGAGGTCGATCACGGCGCCGAGGAACCGCCGGGACTGCAGGGCGTAGATCTCGCGCCCCACGCCGTCGCGCTCCCCCGCGATCGGTTGCAGCTCCCGTTCGAGGAATTCGGCCAGCTCGCCGTAGGCGGCTGCAGCACCGGATGCCGCACGCTCGAGCTCTCGGTGCAGCGACTCGGGGAGTTCGCCCTCGCCGGTCTTCGCCTGCTCGGCGAAGGTGGCGAAGAAGCCGTCGGCCTTGGCGATGCGATGGGCCTGCGCGGCGACCTCGCGCACCTGCCGGACGGCCGGCACGACGCCCTCGGCGCCGCCCGCACGCAAGGTGGCGACGTACCCGTCGATCGCGCCGGGAACGGCGTCGAGACGCGCGGCGATACGCTCCCAGTCATCGCGCGACTCGGTGGGCATGAGGTCGAACACCTCGCGGATCTCCTGCGCCGGGCTCGCGATGACGTTGAGGTCGCGGAGGTGGAGCTTCGCGTCGTGGCTCTCGAGGGTGAGATCCAGTTCGCTGCCGAGGTCGGCGACGGTGATGCGGTCGACGTCGTCGGCGGGTTCGGCCGCCCGGAGCGCCTCGAGCGCCGCACGCGTGGCCTCGATCGACCGGGCGTGGCCGTCGGGCGAGTAGTCGGCGAGGCGGTCGTCGGCCGTGGGCCGACCGATGTACGTGCCCACTGCGGGGTTCAGCTCGACGAGCGTGTCGACCCACCCCTCTGCGATGCGGTCGACGTCGGACGGGGTGCGCTCACTCGATGCCATGCGTCGAGCCTATGACACCCCGCTGACGCTCGGCGGGGCGATCTGGAACAGCTTCAGGCCGTCGCATGCCGTCGAGAGCATGCACCCGCGCCACCGGTCAGTGCGCCGCGTCGTCCCAGTCGGCGCCCCGGCCGATCTGCACGTCGAGCGGCACGAGCAGCTCGGCGGCGTTGGCCATGCGGTCGCGGACGACCTGCTCCAACACCTCGGACTCGCCGTCGGCGACCTCGAAGATGAGCTCGTCGTGCACCGTCATGAGCATGCGGCTCTCGAGGCCCTTCGCAGCGATGTCGGCCTCGACGCTCGTCATCGCGATCTTCATGATGTCGGCGGCCGAGCCCTGGATCGGGGAGTTCAGCGCCGCGCGTTCGGCGTTCTCGCGGAGCACGCGGTTGGGGCTCGAGAGATCGGGGAATGGCCGTCGGCGCCCGAAGATCGTCTCGGTGTATCCGTCGATCTTCGCCTGCTCGACGACCCCCCTGAGGTAGTCGCGTACCGCCCCGAAGCGCTCGAAGTACTCGCGCATGAGCTGCTGCGCCTCGGCGCGTTCGATGCGGAGCTGCTTCGACAGGCCGAACGCGCTCAGCCCGTAGGCGAGGCCGTACGACATCGCCTTCACCTTCGTGCGCATGAGCGACGTCACGTCGGACGGCTCGACTGCGAACACCCGCGCGCCGACGAAGCGGTGCAGGTCCTCGCCGGCGTTGAACGCTTCGATGAGACCGGGGTCGCCCGAGAGATGGGCCATGATCCGCATCTCGATCTGCGAGTAGTCGGCTGTCAGCAGCTCGGTGTACTCGGGTCCGTGCCGGAACGCCTTGCGGATCCGACGGCCGTCCTCGGTGCGGATGGGGATGTTCTGCAGGTTCGGGTCGTTCGACGACATGCGCCCGGTGGCCGCACCGATCTGGCCGTAGGACGTGTGGATGCGGCCGTCGGCAGCGATCGCCTTGTCGAGCGATTCGACGATCTGCCGCAGCTTCGTCACGTCGCGGTGCTCGAGGAGGTAGCCGAGGAACGGGTGCGGATTGGACTCCTGCAGGTCGGCCAGGGCGCTCGCGTCGGTCGTGTAGCCGGTCTTGGTGGAGCGGGTCTTCGGCATGCCGAGCTGTTCGAACAGCACCTCCTGGAGCTGCTTGGGCGAACCGAGGTTCACCTCACGACCGATCTCACCGAAGGCCGCCTGTGCGAGCTCCATGGCGCGCGCGCCGAGCTCCGCGGACAGGGACGCGAGCTCGGCGTGGTCGACCGTGACGCCCCGGAGCTCCATCGCGGCGAGCACCGGTACGAGCGGCATCTCGATCTCGGCGAGCAGACGACGCGAGCTCTCGGAGAGCGCGCGGAGGACCACGGGTGCGAGGCGCAGCGTGTACCAGGCGTACTCAGGCGTACCCGCGTCGCTTCCCTCCTCGGGAACGAGCAGCGACGGGTCGGCCTGCGGGACGGTCTCGCCGAGGTGGAACGACACGAGGTCGGCCAGCGACTTCTCCGCGAGGATCGGCCGGATGAGCCACCCGGCGACCAGCGTGTCGAGCACCAGGCCCGCGACCGGGAGGCCCGATCGCGCGGCCGCCTTGAGCTGCGCCTTGGCATCGGTCATGATCTTGGGCGCGTCACCCGCGAGCCACGCTTCGAAGGGCGCCGCGTCGGCGTCACCGGCCCGCCAGGCGAGCTGCACCGTCTCGTCGGACGCGGCGATGCCGGCTCCGATCACGCGGCCGTCGACGATCTCGAGGCTCAGCCCGAGTCCGGCCGGTTCGGCCGCCGTC
>NZ_WJSP02000090.1 GCF_009720255.1 Agromyces humi
CGCGACGGCGTACTCCGCCAGCGGCGTGATCACGGTCGGGGCCGTGTGGGTGCCGACGAGGTCGAGCGCGCCGGCGTCGGCCACCACGGGCACGTGGGCGGCGAGCGCGTGCGTGAGGTCGCCGAGCAGCACGAACGAACGGCGGTCCTGGTCGATCCCCGAACCGATGAGCCAGGCCTGCACGCGGCCCGGAACAGTGACGGTCTCGGGCCGGCGGTCGAGCACGGCCCGGCCAGGCACCCGGTGCCCGATGTAGCGCACCATGCCCACGCCCGTCCGGTGGGCGGCCTCCACGCCGAGCACCGCGGCACCAGGGAAGTCGGGCGACCCCGTCACCACGCCGAGCACGCCCCGCGAGTACTTGTCGTCGTCGGGCGCCGGCGCCGCGACCCATTCGGCCGCGTCCGCAGCGGTCCACTCCTGCCACCCGGTGGTCATCCACCAACGATAGGTTGGGGTGGATGCCGCCGACAGTCCCAGCCCCCATCAGCCTCGCTCCCCGAGTCGTCGTGTTCGATTACGGCGAGGTCATCTCGCGCCCGCCGAGCGACGCCGATCGCGCGGCCCTCCTCGCCCGCGCCGCCGTGGAGGCCGACCGGTTCTGGCCGGCCTACTGGGCGCATCGCGAAGCCCTCGACCAGGGCACCGCCTCGATCTCCGAGTACTGGTCGGCGGTGGCTGCCGACGTCGGCGCCGACTGGAACGACCTCGACGTGCACGAGTTGTGGGCGATCGACCACCGCGGGTGGCTGAGCGTCGACGGGGGCACGCTCCGGGTGCTGCACGCCCTCGCCGCCGGCGGCACGCGCCTCGCACTCCTCTCGAACGCCGGCGCCGACTTCTCGGGCTGGCTGCGGTCGGGGTCGTTCTCGCCGCTCTTCGAGCGCGTCTTCGTGAGCGGCGAGCTCGGCATGGTGAAGCCCCACGCACCGATCTACGAGCACGTCATCGACGAGCTGGGCATCAGCCCGGGCGAGCTCGTCTTCATCGACAACAAGTCCGAGAACGTCGAGGGCGCCCGTGCGGTCGGCGGCGACGGCCACGTCTTCACCGATGCCGCCGCGCTCGAGGCGTGGCTGCGGCGGCTCGCCGCATGAGCGCGCATCCCGAGGCCGCAGCTGGCCCCGCGCTCTTCCGCCCCATCACGATCCGCGAGCTGACGATCCGCAACCGGGTCTGGGTGCCGCCGCTCTGCCAGTACTCGGTGACGCAGCGCGACGGCGTGCCGCACGACTGGCACCTCGTCCACCTCGGGGCGATGGCCGCCGGCGGGGCCGGGCTCGTCGTCGCCGAGGCGACCGCCGTCAGTCCCGAGGGCCGCATCTCCGACCATGACACCGGGCTCTGGAACGACGAGCAGGCCGAGGCGTGGAGTCGCATCACCCGCTTCATCCGCTCGCAGGGCGCGGCATCCGGCATCCAGCTGGCCCACGCGGGCCGCAAGGCGTCGGTGTGGCCCGAGCTCACGCGCCGAAGCGGTTCGCAGCCCCTTGACGAGGGCGGCTGGCCGACCGTCTCGGCGTCCGCCATCGCGTTCGACGGACTGCGCGAGCCCGAGGCGCTCGACGACGCCGGCGTCCTCGGCGTCATCGAGGACTTCCGCATGGCCGCACGTCGTGCCGTGGCCGCGGGGTTCGACGTGGTCGAGGTCCACGCCGCGCACGGGTACCTCGTGCACCAGTTCCTGTCGCCGCTCTCCAACCTCCGCGACGATCGGTGGGGCGGCAGCCTCGAGAACCGGGCGCGACTGCTCCTCGAGCTCGTGCGCGCGGTGCGCGCGGAGATCGGCGAGCGGATGCCGCTCTTCGTGCGGTTCTCCGCGACGGACTGGACCGAGGGCGGCTGGGACGAGGCGCAGACCGCGACCGTCGCCCGCTGGGCCGAGGAGGCCGGGGCCGACTTCTTCGACGTGTCCACCGGCGGACTGGTCCACGCGCACATCCCCGTCGCGCCCGGCTACCAGGCGCACCTCGCCGAGTACGTCGGCGACCACGCCGGCGTTCCGGTGTCGGCGGTGGGACGCATCACGATGCCCGACGAGGCAGAGCGGCTCGTGGCATCCGGCGAGGTCGATGCCGTGATGTTCGGCAAGGCGATGATGCGCGACCCCCACTTCGCGTTGCGCGCCGCACACGAGCTCGGGGCCGGCACGTCGATGTGGCCGCCGCAGTACCTCCGGGCACGACCCGAGGTCAACGACGGCGAGTGGTGACGTCGCCTTCGCTCAGGCGCGCTGGGCGGCGAGCATCGCCTTGGCGTCCTCGAGCGAGATCCCCGTGGGCTCTGCGATCGAGATGATGTTGCCCTCGCTGTCGTCGAACCATGCGCCGCGCTCGCCGTCCATGTCGACGACGCCGTTCTCGGTCTTGAGCCCTGGCAGGTCGTACTCGTTGAACTTCACGCCCTTCGCACGCAGCGCGGCCATGTCACGGTCGAGGTCGTCGGTCATGAGCCCGAACGAGGTGTTCTTCGCGGTGCCCGCGAACTGCGTCTCGTAGACGAGCACCGGCACGCCGCCGACGACGTAGAAGTCGCCGCCCATGTCGGTGCGCACGGGCGTCAGCCCGAACACGTCGCTCCAGAAGCGACGCGCCCGCTCGAGATCGGATGCCGGAAGCACGGCCATGGCGACGGAGTTCTCAAACATGATGTTTCCTCGGATCCTCGGGTCGGCGTCAGTCTACGCCGACCCGAGGATCGCTGAGCACCCCATCCGCGGCGTCGCTCAGCCGCGTCGTGTCGCGTCCTGCACCTCGCCGACGAGCTCCTCGATGATGTCCTCGAGGAAGATCACGCCCGTCGTGGTGCCGTCCTCGTCGAACGCGCGTGCGACGTGCGTGCCGAGACGTCGCATGGTCGCCAGGGCGTCCTCGAGGTCGGTGCCGTCGTAGATCGACACGAGCCGTCGCACGCGCTTCGCGGGAAGCGGGTCGTCGAACTCGTCGTCGTCGAGGTCGATCACGTCCTTGAGGTGCACGTAGCCGTCCGGCTCGCCGTCGTCGCCGACGATCACGTAGCGCGAGAAGCCGTGGCGGGCCACGGCGCGCTCCACATCGCCGGGCGTCGCCGTGGGCGGAAGGCTCACGAGCCCCGACATGGGCACGGCGACGTCGTGCACGCGCTTGGTGGTGAACTCGAACGCCGCGCTCAGCGTGCCGCTCGCGTCGTCGAGCACGCCCTCGCGCCGCGACTGGTCGACGATCGTCTGCACCTCCTCGAGCGTGAAGGTGGAGTTCGCCTCGCTCTTCGGCTCGACGCCGAAGAGCCGGAGCACGCCGTTCGCGGTCGCGTTCAGCGCCACGATGATGGGCCGGAAGAAGCGGGCGAGGAAGACGAGCGGCGGCGCGAGCAGGAGCACGGCACGGTCTGGCACCGAGAACGAGAGGTTCTTCGGCACCATCTCGCCGAACACGACGTGCAGGTACGACACGAGCACGAGCGTGATGACGAACGCGACCGTCGAGACCACCGCCTCCGACCAGCCGGTCAGGTGCAGCGGCCCCTCGAGGAGGTGGTGGATCGCGGGTTCCGACACGTTCAGGATCAGCAGCGAGCAGATCGTGATGCCGAGCTGGCTCATCGCGAGCATGAGGGTCGCGTGCTCCATGGCCCACAGGGCGGTCTTCGCGCTCCGGCTGCCCTGTTCGGCGAGCGGCTCGATCTGCGACCGGCGCGCCGAGATGACGGCGAACTCCGCGCCGACGAAGAACGCGTTGGCGATCAGGAGGACGAACAGCCAGACGATGCCGATCCAGTCGCTCATCGGGCCACCCCCTCGGCGTCCGAGCCCTCGGCCACCGGCGAGGGGGTCGGCACGAACCGCACGCGGTCGATGCGGCGGCCGTCGAGCCGTTGCACCACCAGCGTGCCGTCCTCGACGGGCACCTCGTCATCGACCACCGGCAGTCGGCCGAGCTCGGCGATGACGTAGCCGGCGACCGTCTCGTAGTCGCCGTTCTCGGGCACGCGGATGCCGGTGCGCTCGAGGAGCTCGTCGGGCCGGAGGATCCCGGGGAAGCTGATGACGTCGCCCCGGCGGACGATGCCCGCACGGGTGCGGTCGTGCTCGTCGGCGACCTCGCCCACGAGCTCCTCGACGAGATCCTCGAGCGTCGCGACGCCCGCCGTGCCGCCGTACTCGTCGACGACGACGGCCATCTGGAAGCCGCGCGCGCGGAGTTCGCCGAGCAGCATGTCGAGCTTCATGGTCTCGGGCACGCGCAGCGCCTCGGACTGCAGGGCGGAGGCGGGAACCTCCGTGCGACGCTCCCTCGGCACGGCGACCGCCTGCTTCACGTGCACCAGGCCGACGATGTCGTCGAGGTTCTCGTCGAACACGGGGAACCGGGAGTAGCCGGTCTGCCGGGCGAGCTCGAGCACCGCCTCCGCGGGCTCAAGCCGCTGCACGGCCGCCACGCGCGGCCGGGGCGTCATGACGTCGGATGCGTCGTGGTCGGCGAATCGGAGCGTGCGTCCGAGCAGCGTGGCGGTGTCCTCCTCGAGGAGGCCGGCGCTCGCGGAGCGGCGCACGAGCGAGGACAGCTCCTCGGCGGAGCGAGCGCCGGAGAGCTCCTCCTTGGGTTCGATGCCGACGCCGCGCAGCAGGGCGTTGGCGCTGCCGTTGAGGAGGGACACCGCCGGTCGGAACACCCACGTGAAGGCGCTCTGGAACGGCATGACGAGCACCGCGGTCTGGCGCGGCAGTGCGAGGGCGAAGTTCTTCGGCACCAGCTCGCCAAGCACCATCGACAGGAGGGTCGCGATGACGATCGCCGTGGTGGCGCCGACCGGCCGCACCATGCCCTCGGGCAGCCCGAGCGCCGTCAGCGGCCCGGCGAGGAGGCTGCTGATGGCCGGCTCCATCGTGTAGCCGGTGAGGAGCGTGGTGAGCGTGATGCCCAACTGCGCGCTCGAGAGGTGGGTCGACGTGATCTTCAACGCCGAGATCGTCAAGCCGAGGCGGGTCTCGCCTCGTTCGCGCCGGGCTTCGAGCTCCGCGCGATCGAGGTTGACGAGCGCGAACTCGCTCGCAACGAACAAGCCCGTGCCGATCGTGAGGAGGAGTCCGATGCCGAGGAGGATCCACTCAGACATCCGCACCTCCCCGTTCGGTCACGGGCGAGGGTCTATGGCCGGGCGTTTTCGCAGAGGGAGGATCGTCCATTGTGCCGTCCAGTATATCGGCGGCGGCCCCTCGACCACTGAGCCGTCACCCACGCGTCACACCTTCAGATGAACGCGACGTCGAGCGGATGCCGCGACAGCGGTCCGCTCGCTCATGTGAGGCATCCCTCACATGAGGCGCCCCTCACAGGAGCGGGACGGACGATGCCCCAGAACCGGACGATGCATGACGTTCGGGGGCGCTGTCCCTTACTCCGACCGGGGCAGACGTCCCACCCGTCAGACCTGGCGCGGGGTCGATGCCTGTGCGCCAGGCGGCGGCATCCGCTTCGGCCCGCCGGGCCGCGGCAGCACCGAACCGACGTTCGCGGGGCGCACGGGGCGGCCTCGTCGGCAACCCACGGGCGCCGGCGTCCGCGGAGCCGTAGCGGTGGCTCCACAGCTCGTACAGCGCGCGCACCTCGTCGCCCAGCGCGAGCAGGAATTCCTCGTTCAACCGATATCGACGCGAGCGTGGCTGCTCGGCGTCGACCTCCGAGATCACCGCCCCGACATCGCGCAGGGTTCGGAGCTGGTGCGACACCGCGCTCCGGGAGACGCGGCACTCCGACGTGACCACATCGCAGAGTTCGCCGGCACGGTGCGAGCCGACCGCGAGCACCTCGATGAGCCGTCGCCGCACGGGGTCGGCGAGCACCTCGAACGGATGAGCCATTGCGGGAGGCTACGCGAGACACCGTCGGGGCGCCGACGTCCCTCCACAGGGCGAGCGCTACCAGCTGACCGGCAGCGCCTTGCCCTCCTCATAGCCCGCGGCCGACTGGATGCCGACGAGCGCACGCTCGCGGAACTCCTCGATCGACCGGGCGCCCGCGTACGTGAACGAGCTGCGCACGCCCGACGTGATCATGTCGAGCAGGTCCTCGAGGGACGGACGCAGCGGGTCGAGGTAGATCGACGACGACGAGATGCCCTCGGCGAAGAGCTCCTTGCGCGCGAGCTCGTACGGCGAGAGCCGGTCGAACCGCTCGCGCACGGCCTTCGTCGACGCCATCCCCCAGCTCTCCTTGTAGAGGCGGCCCGACCCGTCGCGCTTGAGCGTGCCGGGAGCCTCGATGGTGCCCGCGAACCACGAGCCGATCATGACGGATGCCGCGCCGGCGGCCAGCGCGAGCGCGACGTCGCGCGGGTACCGCACGCCGCCGTCGGCCCACACCGTCTTCCCGAGCTCGCGAGCGGCCTCCGACGTCTCGAGCACGGCCGAGAACTGCGGGCGGCCGACCGCCGTCATCATGCGAGTCGTGCACATCGCGCCGGGACCGACGCCGACCTTGAGCACGTCGGCGCCGGCCTCGACGAGGTCGGCCACGGCGTCGGCGGTGACGATGTTGCCCGCGACGATGGGCACCCCGAGGTCGAGGTCGCGCACGATGCCGACCGCGCGGATCATCCCCTCCTGGTGCCCGTGGGCCGTGTCGATCACGAGCATGTCGACGCCCGCCGCGACCAGGGCGCGCGCCTTGGCTGCCACGTCGCCGTTGATGCCGACCGCCGCCGCCACCCGCAGGCGACCCGACGCGTCGACGTTCGGCTCGTAGATGGTGCCGCGCAGGGCACTGCGCCGGCTCAGCGTGCCGACGACCCGTCCGTGCTCGAGCACCGGGGCGAACTCGAGCCCCGCGTCGGCCATCAGGTCGAACGCCCGGCGCGGCGAGTCCACGTCGTCCGCGTCGAGCGAGGCGAGGCCGCCGTGCACGAGGTCGCCGAGCCGCGCATCGCTGAGCGCGGTCGCCAGGCGTTCGGCGGCGATGGATCCGACGTACTGCCCGCGAGCGTCCTGCAGCACGATGCCGTGGCCGGCGACGGGCGGCAGCACCGCCAGCGCATCGGCGACGGTGTCGTCGGGCGAGAACGCGTGGGGCGTGTCGAACCGGGGCGACTGGGCCTTGACCCAGCGGATCGCCTCGGCGAGGTCCTGCAGGTGCAGGTCCTGCGGCAGCACGCCGAGCCCGCCCCGCCGGGCCAGTGTCACCGCCAGCCGCGGGCCGGTGATGGAGTTCATGTTCGCGGACACGATGGGCACGGTGGCCCCCGAGCCGTCGTCGGGAGCGAGCGAGACGTCGAGCCGGCTGGTGACTCCGGATCGGCTCGGAACCAGGAACACGTCCGAGTAGGTCAGGTCGTGGCTCGGGGCCGTCCGGTAGAACTCCATGCGCCCCACGCTACCGCCGCAAGGGCGGCGCCCGACCTTCGCAGAGGGGTTTAGGCTTGTGTGGGTGATCGGGCACGATGTGCGTGCGCGCACGGGCCGATCGCCGGCAGAGAAATCCAGCATCAATGGAGAGAGTGGGCGAGAGGCTGTGTCGAGCCAATTGACCGGGTCGGGATCCGAAGAGACGACGGCGGGCGAGTACGGAGCCAATGAGTGGCTCGTCGACGAGATGTACGAGAAGTACCTCGCCGACCCCGATTCCGTCGACAAGACCTGGTGGCCGGTCCTCGAGCACTACCGTCAGGTGCGCACCGGCTCGCTCGAGGGCGACCAGAACGGCCAGACGGATGCCGCGAGCCCCGCGTCCTCCGAGGCCTCCGCCGCCCCGTCGGCCCCGACGTCCGAGGCCGCAGCGCCGGCTGCATCCGCTCCCGAGGCGCCCCCGCCTGCAGCGCCCGCGGCATCCGCCCCCGCCACTCCCGCCCCCGTCGCGACCGAGCCCGCGGCATCCGCCCCCGTCACCGCACCGTCGCCGATCATCGGCCAGGCGCCCGAGGCGCGCACCACCTCGGTCGCCCCGCGCACGGCGCCTGTTCCGGCCGACGTCCCGATCACGAGCCCCCAGCCCGTCATCGCTGGCGCCCCCCAGGAGGACGAGGTCGTCCCGCTGCGCGGCCTGCCGAAGACGCTCGCCGCGAACATGGACCAGAGCCTCACCGTGCCGACCGCGACGAGCGTGCGCACCGTGCCGGCGAAGCTCATGATCGACAACCGCATCGTGATCAACAACCACCTCCGCCGCAGCCGCGGCGGCAAGGTGTCGTTCACCCACCTCATCGGCTGGGCGCTCATCCAGGCGCTCAAGGAGTTCCCGAGCCAGAACGTCTCGTACGCCGAGGTCGACGGCAAGCCGTCGTTGGTCAAGCCCGCCCACATCGGCCTCGGCATCGCCATCGACATCCCCAAGCCCGACGGCACCCGGGCGCTGCTCGTGCCCGCGATCAAGCGCGCCGAGACCATGACGTTCAACGAGTTCCTGAACGCCTACGAAGACCTGGTCCAGCGTGCGCGGCAGAACAAGCTCACCGCCGACGACTTCAAGGGCGCCACGATCTCGCTCACCAACCCGGGCGGCATCGGCACCGTGCACTCGGTGCCCCGCCTCATGAAGGGCCAGGGCTGCATCATCGGCGCCGGCGCCCTCGAATACCCGGCCGAGTTCCAGGGCTCCTCCGAGAAGACCCTCGCGAACCTCGCCATCGGCAAGACCATCACGCTCACGTCGACGTACGACCACCGCGTCATCCAGGGCGCCGGCTCGGGCGAGTTCCTGAAGAAGGTGCACGAGCTGCTCATCGGGCAGCGCGACTTCTACGAGAACATCTTCGCCGCGCTCCGCCTGCCCTACGAGCCCATCCGCTGGGCACCCGACATCTCGGTCGACATCGCCAGCGCGATCGACAAGACCGCCCGGGTGCAGGAGCTCATCAACGCGTTCCGGGTGCGCGGCCACCTCATGGCCGACATCGACCCGCTCGAGTACGTGCAGCGTTCCCACCCCGACCTCGACATCGCGAGCCACGGCCTCACCTTCTGGGACCTCGACCGCGAGTTCGTGACGGGCGGGTTCGGCGAGAAGCGCACCGCGCTCCTCCGCGACATCCTCGGCGTGCTCCGCGATTCGTACTGCCGCACCATCGGCATCGAGTACATGCACATCCAGGACCCCGTGCAGCGCCGCTGGATCCAGAACGAGGTCGAGCGCAAGTACGAGAAGCCGACCCACGACGAGCAGATGCGCATCCTCGGCAAGCTCAACGAGGCCGAGGCGTTCGAGACGTTCCTGCAGACGAAGTACGTCGGCCAGAAGCGGTTCAGCCTCGAGGGCGGCGAGTCCGTCATCGCACTGCTCGACGAGATCCTGCAGGGCGCCGCGAAGGACGGCCTCGACGAGGTCGCGATCGGCATGGCGCACCGCGGCCGGCTCAACGTGCTCACGAACATCGGCGGCAAGACGTACGGCCAGGTGTTCCGCGAGTTCGAAGGCAACATGGACGCCAAGGTCTTCTCGGGCTCGGGCGACGTGAAGTACCACCTCGGCACCGAGGGCACGTTCACCGCCGACGACGGACACCAGATCCCCGTCTCGCTCGCGGCCAACCCGTCCCACCTCGAGGCGGTCGACGGCGTGCTCGAGGGCATCGTCCGCGCCAAGCAGGACCGCAAGCCCATCGGCACCTTCTCGACCCTGCCGATCCTCATCCACGGCGACGCGGCCATGGCCGGCCAGGGCATCGTCGTCGAGACGATGCAGATGTCGCAGCTGCGCGGCTACCGCACGGGTGGCACCATCCACGTGAACATCAACAACCAGGTGGGCTTCACCACGGTGCCGGGCGACGCGCGCTCGTCGATCTACTCGACGGATGTCGCGAAGACCATCCAGGCCCCGATCTTCCACGTGAACGGCGACGACCCCGAGGCGGTCGTGCGGGTGGCCGAACTGGCCTTCCGCTACCGGCAGGAGTTCAAGCGCGACGTCGTCATCGACCTCGTCTGCTACCGCCGCCGCGGCCACAACGAGGGCGACGACCCCTCGATGACCCAGCCGCTCATGTACAACCTCATCGAGGCGAAGCGCTCGGTGCGCAAGCTCTACACCGAGGCGCTCGTCGGACGTGGCGACATCACCGAGGAGGAGTACGAGGAGGCGCACCGCGACTTCCAGGACCGCCTCGAGCGCGCCTTCGCGGAGACGCACGCCGCGCAGACGGGCGCGATCCCGATCATCGGCGCCACCGAGTCGGCCCGTCCCGACGAGGTCGTCACGGGCGAGCTCGAGACCACCGGCGTCGCGACCGAGGTCGTGCACGCCATCGGCGACGCGTTCGACAACAAGCCCGCCGGCTTCACGGTGCACCCGAAGATCCAGCAGTTGCTCACCAAGCGCTACGACATGAGCCGCAACGGCAAGATCGACTGGGGCTTCGGCGAGCTGCTCGCCCTCGGCTCCCTGCTGCTCGAGGGCACGCCGGTGCGCCTCGCCGGCCAGGACGCCCGCCGCGGCACGTTCGTGCAGCGTCACGCCGTGCTGCACGACCGCATGAACGGCCAGGAGTGGCTGCCGCTGCAGAACCTCTCCGACAACCAGGCCAAGTTCTGGATCTACGACTCGCTGCTCAGCGAGTACGCGGCGATGGGCTTCGAGTACGGCTATTCGGTCGAGCGGGCCGACGCGCTCGTGATGTGGGAGGCGCAGTTCGGCGACTTCGCGAACGGCGCCCAGATCATCATCGACGAGTTCATCTCCTCGGCCGAGCAGAAGTGGGGCCAGCGCTCGAGCGTCGTGCTGCTCCTGCCCCACGGCTACGAGGGCCAGGGACCCGACCACTCCAGCGCCCGCATCGAGCGGTACCTGCAGCTCTGCGCGGAAGACAACATGACCGTGGCGCGTCCGTCGACGCCCGCGTCGTACTTCCACCTGCTGCGTCGCCAGGCGTACGCGCGTCCGCGTCGGCCGCTCGTGGTCTTCACCCCCAAGGCCATGCTGCGCCTCCGAGGCGCGACGAGCGAGGTCGCCGACTTCACGAGTGGCCGGTTCGAGCCGGTCATCGACGATGCCCGCATCGACGACAAGGCCGCCGTCAAGCGGGTCGTGTTCGTGTCGGGGAAGATCTACTACGACCTCATCTCCGAGCTCGAGAAGCACCCCAACCCCGAGATCGCGGTCGTCCGCCTCGAGCAGCTCTACCCGCTGCCGAAGGACGAGCTCAAGACGGTCGCCGACAGCTACCCGAACGCCGAGCTGATGTGGGCGCAGGACGAGCCCGAGAACCAGGGCGCCTGGCCGTACTTCATCATCGAGACGAACAAGCTGGGCCCGCGCCCCGTCGCGGTCGTCGCCCGCGCCGCTGCGGCCTGGATGGGTGTCGCCGAGGCCGATGCGGGCCGACGCCT
>NZ_WJSP02000091.1 GCF_009720255.1 Agromyces humi
ACCGACGTCGGGGCGCTCGGCGCGCCCCCGACGGGCGGATCGGACGGCGTCGAGCCGTCCGGCGCGACGGGGTCGCCGGACGTCGTGGGCTCGCCCGCGGCATCCGTCTCGTCGGTCATCCGGGGAATTGTACGCGGCGGCCCGGAGCGGAACCTGACCGATGCCCGAACGCGAGCCGAGTGCCGTGCGACTCCGGCGACCCGTCATTCGCCCGGGTAGCGCAGCCCGATCTGCTCGCGGATGGCGTCGAGCGTACCCATGATGGCGACCGTCTCGTCGATCGGGAGCAGGTCGCCGCGCAGGTTGCCCTCGGAGACCAGGCGCTCGAGGGCCTCAGCCTGGAAGTGCATGCCCCGACCCGTGACCTCGGAGCGATACTCCTCGATCACGGTGCCGTCGGCGGCGACCACGCGGAAGGAGGTCGGCGTGTACCAGACCCGGTCGATCTCGATCCTGGCCAGCGTGCCGAGCACGGCCGCGGTGTTCGGCCCGAGGGTGTCGCTCGCCGAGAGGAGGGACGCGACCCTTCCGCCGTCGTATCCGAAGAGGTTGGCGATCTGGGCGTCGGCGCCCGTGGCCTTGAACGTCGCCGTCGACTGGATGGTCTGCGGCGCGCCGAACAGGTCCCAGGCGAACGACACCGGATAGATGCCCAGGTCGAGCAGGGCGCCGCCACCGAGTTCGAGCGCGTTGATGCGGTGCGCCGGGTCGTCGGAGAGCTTCTGCGTGTGGTCGGCGATGAGCGTGCGCACGTCGCCGAGGGTGCCGTCGGCGATGATCTGCCGGATCCGCGCCATGTGCGGCAGGTACCTCGTCCACATGGCCTCGAGGACGAGCAGGCCCCGCTCGGCGGCCAGGTCGGCGAGCTCCTGCGCCTCGCGGGCGTTCACCGTGAAGGGCTTCTCGACGAGCACGTGCTTGCCCGCTTCGAGGACCATCCGGGCGGAGGTGGCGTGGAGGGGGTGCGGCGTGGACACGTAGACCACGTCGACCTCGGGGTCGGCGGCGAGGGCGTCGTAGCTCGGATGCGCGGTCGGGATGTCGAACTCCGCGGCGAAGGCGTCGGCCGACTCCTGGGAACGCGAACCCACGGCCTGCACCGTGAATCCGTTGAGCTTCAGGTCATGGGTGAAGGCATGGGCGATGCCGCCCGTCGCGAGGATGCCCCAGCGCAGTCGTTCCGTCATGGCGCAAGCCTAGTGGCGGCGTCGAAGGCGGGATGGCGCGCCTGCGTTGGGGCGTGATGCCTGCACCCCGCACCCGAGAGCCATCGAGTCAAGGGATTGATCGGGCGGCATGCGTGCACTACCTGTGGAGTATGGAGCGGATCTACTATGCGGGCGACCATTTCCTCACCGGCACGGAGATCGCACAGGCCCTCGTCGCCTATGCGGCCGCGTTGGCCACGCGCAGCGCGGCGGGCACCATCGACATCCCCGTCCGGCACGAGGACGACGGGGGGCTCAGCCGGGTGCGCTTCCTGGTGGGGCCGGCCAGCCAGCTCGTGACCGAACGGGTGGATCCCGAGGGTTACGACGAGATCGAGGACCCCGAGGTGGTCGCGCGGCTGCAGGCCCTCACCGCCGAGCTCGCGCCGATGCATCCGGTGCCGAACCACGCCGCGGATCGCGAGTCGTCCGTCGATTACGACTGGACCGACGAGGTCTGAGGGCCGGATGGTGTCCGTGCCGGCCTAGGACGTGCCTACCGTGCCCTCGCCGTCGGGCTGGCGGACGGGCGGCTCGTCGGGGACGGGCATGAGGGCGACCGGGATGCCCGGGCCGATCAGCAGCTCGGCGGGCTGAGGTCGCCCCTCCCCGTGGTTGACGGTGATCCAGACGGCGCGCCCGTCGCGGTTCGCCTGCTCGATGGCGGCCTTCATGCCCTCGAAGTCCTCTTCGCCGATGGAGAAGTCGCGACCCGCGTAGATGATCTGGATGCGCTTCACGGCTCCCGCTCTCCGCTCGGGACGGTGTCCTCGGGCTCGGGGATCAGGTGCAGTCCGCTCGGTGAGTTGGCGGCACTCATCAGCACCTCGATCCAGGCCCGGTTGATCGACGGCTGGCGCCCGCCCGCGTACTTGAACGACAACGGGATGGCCGGATGGATCCACAGTGCGCTCCGCCCGTCGCCGACCGCCGGATCGTCTCGCCAGCTGAAGGTGAACGACTCGCCGCGTCGGAGCTTGGCGGCGATCACGAGTTGGAGATGCGCGAGGACGCGGTCGTCGAAGTCGACGGTCAACGTGGAATCGTAGGTGAGTTTGCCCACCGTGCCTCCCTGTTCGGCGCCACCGCTCGATCGGGACGTGGTCGTTTCCCCGCAAGAATAGTGCGGGGGATGTTTCTCCGCCCCCCCCCTTGACGAGCACGCTCGCGTCCCGCAGGGAGACGAGCACGCTCGCGTCCCGCAGGGACCCGCTGCGCCCCGAACGGGGACAGGCGGACAGGGCGGCATCGCACTACCATCCGTGCATGACAATGCTGTCGAGAACCCGGCGTCTCACGACGCTCGCCAGCGCATCGATCCTCGTCGCCTCGGCGACGGCCTTCGGTGCCCTCCCCGCGATCGCCGCCCCCGGCGGCCAACCCGGACCCTCAACGGCCGACAAGGCCACGTACGCCGCACTCGGCGACTCGTATGCCGCGGGCGTGGGCGGCGGCGACTACCTCGACGCCTGCCTCACGAGCCCCAACGGCTACGCGGCCGACCTCGCCTCCGACCCGGGCCTCACCGTCCACGCGTCGCTGCGCGGATGCGTCGGCGCCACGGTCGACGACGTCGTCGCCACCCAACTCGGCGGACTGGACCTCCGCACGCGGCTGGTCACGCTGACCGTCGGCGCCAACGACCTCGGGCTCGAGGCCGTCACCGCGGCCTGCCTGTTCGGCACCGTCGAGCAGTGCGCCGCCGCCGTCGCCGCCGCACAGGCGAACCTCCCGATGCTGGCGTCCGACCTCGCAGGCGCCCTCGCGGCCATCCGGACCGCGGCTCCGAAGGCGACCGTGCTGGTGACCGGCTACCCGCTGCTCCTCGACCCGGCACTCCCGCAGGCGGGCGTGGTCAATGCTGGCGTCCTCGCCCTGAACGCGGTGATACAGGCGACCGTCGCCGCCGCCGGTCCGGGCTTCGTCTACGTCGACGTGACCGACGACTTCGCAGGGCACGGCCTCGGGTCGGCGAGCCCGTGGATCGTCGCACCGCCCAACGCCGACGCATTCCATCCGAACCCGGCCGGGTACGACGCCTACGCGGCGGCCATCCGCGCAGCCCGATGACCTGAGAGGCGTCGCGCACAACCCCCTGGCGGCATGCGCACCCCCGCGCCTAGCGTCGTCGAGATGATGCGCCTCACCTTCGCCGACAAGAGCCTCCTCGTGGGTGACGACGTGGCCGATCTCCTCGTCGAGTACTCCACTGCGCTCGCCGAGGCCGGGCAGGCCGACAGCGTCACCGTCGTCGCGTACGGTTCCGACGGCCAGAAGGTCACCGCCAAATTCGCTCTGAGCGAGGGGGCCGCCATTCTGGCTGAATCCACGCAGACCGATCTCGCCGACCCCGACAATGCCGCGGCGGAGAGCTACCTCCGCGAGCAGATCCGGATCCGGCGGTCAGGCGGGCGGGTGCGGCCGAGCGCCGAGCCCATGCCGACCGCGTACGACGACTTCGACCTCTGAGCGGCGACCCGACCACGACGCGGGCGATCCCGAGGCCCGAACCCGGTTCCGACCACACGTCCCGTGGTCCCACTTTTCGGTGGGACACGGGCGTAACGTCGGGAGGTACTTGGTCCCGTCGTAGAGTTTGCCCTTCGAGCTTCATTACGCCTCCCGGTGCCCGCATGTTCTCGGGCTTCACCGATCCGCCGAGGAGGCAACGATGGGCTACTTCGTGTACGACCAACAAGAGGTCGAGATCGACGACCGCACGCTGGCTCACCTGCAGGTCGTGATCATCGACAAACTCCGCCGGAACGAGTCCTTCGCGATGAACCTGGCCGACGACAAACGATTCGTCACGTTGTGGGTGTCGCCGCGGACGGCGGTGCAGTTCGTCTACGCCGGCAATCGACGGCCGAGCCTGAACCGAGGGTGGTTGGAGAGACTCGCCGACGGTGCCGGGATGACGGGCACGTTGAGCCTGCTGCCCGAGCCGCAGCTGGATTGGGCGGTCGAGGTGCAAGGCACTCAGGAACTGGTCTCCGTCAGCTCCTGATCGGCCCCGCGGGACCGCTGGGTGACTGGAGCCGCCTGTGGGAATCGAACCCACGACCTTCTCATTACGAGTGAGACGCTCTGCCGACTGAGCTAAGGCGGCGTGGCATCCGGTCTCGCCTGGGCGATCCGGCTGGCACGAGAATCTATGTTAGCGGGTTTCTCCGGCCTCGTTGACCACGTCAGCACCGGGGGTCGGACTCGGGCACCGTCCCGTCGATGAGATACCGTTCCACCGCGTCGTTCACGCACGCGTTCGACTTGTTGTAGGCGGTGTGCCCCTCGCCGTCGTAGGTGACGAGCACGCCGCTGTCGAGCTGGTCGGCGAGGGCGACGGCCCACTCGTAGGGCGTCGCCGGGTCGCCGGTGGTGCCCACCACGAGGATCGGCGCGGCGCCCGACGCCGCGATGGGCTCGCGCACGCGGTCGCTCTGGTACGGCCAGTTCACGCAGCCCAGGTCGCCGTAGCCGAAGTACGGCCCGATGACCGGCGCGGCGGCGGCGATGGCCGCGGCATCCGCCCGCATCGCGGCCACGTCGGACTGGTAGGTGTAGTCGAGGCAGTTGATGGCACGGAACGCCTCGGTGGAGTTGTCGAGGTAGGTGCCGTCGTCGCCGCGGCCGTTGTACGCGTCGGCGAAGGAGAGCGCGACGTCGGCCTCGCCGAACATCACCGACTCGAACATCTGGTCGAGGTACGGCCACGACTCCTCGCTGTAGAGCGGGTAGATGATGGCGGTGAGCAGCGTGTCCGCCCCGACCATGCGGCCATCGGAGCCGCGCAGCGGGCTGGCGTCGACGGACGCGAGCAGGCGGCCGACCTCGGCCATGGCGTCGTCGGCCGACCCCTCGAACGGGCACTCCGTGCCGGTGAGGCAGTTCTCGAGGTACGCGTGCAGCGCGTGCTCGAATCCGACCGCCTGCACCTCGTTGACCTCGGCGTTGCTCGCCGCGGGGTCGAGTGCGCCGTCGAGCACGAGGCGGCCGACCTTCTCGGGGTAGAGGTCGGCGTAGGTCGCACCGAGGAACGTGCCATACGAGTATCCGAGGTAATTGAGCTGCTCGTCCCCGAGCACGGCGCGCAGCAGGTCGAGGTCGCGCGCGGCGCTGACCGTGTCGACATGCGCCAGCAGGGCGCCGGTCTGCTCGCTGCACGCCTTCCCGAAGTCGGCGGCCGCGGCTCCCACGAGGTCGATCCACTCGTCGCTGCCGCGTTCCGCGGGCACGATCCCGTAGAGGTAGTCATCCATCTCGGCGGCGTCGTAGCACGCGACATCCGAGCTCCGGCCGACGCCGCGAGGGTCGAAGCCGACCACGTCGAAGTGCTCCTGCAGGGGCTGTCCCACCGCGTAGTCGAGGGAATCGGTGACGAAGTCGTATCCGGAACCACCTGGGCCACCGGGGTTGACCAGCAGCGACCCGATCCGCTCTCCGGTGGCGACGTGCCGCACGAGCGCGAGCTCGACCTCGCCGTCGCCGGGGTTCTCCCAGTCGAGCGGGGCCTTCGCGGTGGCGCAGCCGAGTCCGTCGCCGCAGGGCTCCCACTCGAGCACCTGCGAGTAGAACGGGCGCAGCTCCTCGGCGACGTCTTCCCCGGTGGGCGTCGAGACCGGCTGCGCCGGCCGGAGGAAGTCGGTCGAGCACCCGGTCAACGCGACCAACCCGGCGAGCAGCACTCCGACGACGCCGGCGCGGCGGGCGCGGCGCATCCGCGTCCCGGAACGGGCCGTAGGGCGTGGTGAGGTCATGCGGCTCCCCGTTCGGTGGACGTGCGGATGGCGCTGACGAGCATCGCCTCGAGCGCGAGTGCGGGCTGCACGTTGCCCTCGATGCGTTCGCGCGCCGCCTGGATGGCGTCGAGCGTCGCCAGGGTTCGCGCGGGCGACGCCGATGCCGCCGCTCGCTCGATCTGCGGCAGCAGCTCTCGGTTCACCAGTTCGACATCGGCCCCCAACTGGACGAGCAGGACGTCGCGGTAGAGCGACGCGAGGTCGACGAGGATGCGGTCGATGCCATCGCGAAGGCTGCGCGTGGCCCGTCGCTTCTGGTCGTCCTCGAGGGCCTTGAGCTGCGGTCGAAGCGCGGCCGGCACCGCCTGCCCCGGAGCGAGGCCCAGCGAGTGCAGGGCGTGCGCGCGCTCCTCGGCATCGCGGAGCTCGGTGATCGCCTTGGCGTCGTCGCCCGCGATCTGCAGGAACCTCGCAGCGGTGGACACGGCGGTCGCCGCCGAGCGCACCTCGAGCGCGAGCCGGAGGGTCTCGGCTCGGCGCTGCCTGGCCTCGTCGCTGGTGGCGAGCCGATGCGCCATGCCGATGTGGCACTGCGCCTCGCGGGCCGAGCGTTCGGCCAGGTCGGGAGGGACGCCGTCGCGGCGCACGAGGAGCGCGGCGACCTCGGCGACGGTGGGCATCTGCAGCCGCACGGAGCGGACGCGCGAGCGGATCGTGGGGATGAGGTCGGCCTCGCTCGGGGCGCAGAGGATCCAGACCGTGCGCTCGGGCGGCTCCTCGAGCTCCTTCAGGAGGAAGTTCGAGGTCTGCTCGGTCATGCGGTCCGCGTCCTCGACGATGATGACCCGGTGGCGACCCACGGACGGGGCGTAGTGCGAGCGCTTCACGATCTCGCGAACGTCGTCGCGCTTGATGATGACGCCCTCGGTGGCGAGCACGTGCAGGTCGGGGTGGCTTCGCGCCTCGACCTGGATGCGGGTGGGTTCATCGCCGTCGGGGTCCCCGGCGATCAGCGCGGTCGCGAAGGCGTACGCGAGGTTGGACCGGCCCGACCCGGGCGGCCCGGTGATGAGCCAGGAGTGGGTCATCTGCTGCGACGTACCGCCGGCGGACTCGGCCGCCGACCGGAACACGCCGATGGCCGTGTCCTGCCCGGTCAGTTCGCTCCACACGCTCACACGTCCACGCTACCTTCCGCCCCTGACCGCGCCATCCGCGCCGTCGCGCCGCTCAGAGGAGGCCGGCGACGCGAGCACGGATCGCCCCGGCGATCTCGTCGACGGGGCGCGATGCGTCGACCACGAGGAATCGCTCGGGCTCCGCCTCGGCGAGCGAGAGATACGCCGCCCGAACGCGATCGTGGAACTCGGATGCCTCGGCCTCGAGCCGGTCGTAGCGGGTGCGCGCCTCGTCGAGGCGTCCGCGAGCGGCCGCCGCATCGAGGTCGAGCAGCACGGTGAGGTCGGGTCGAAGGCCCTCGGTCGCCCACTCGGACAGGCCGCGGACGGCCTCGGGGTCGAGGACGCGTCCGGCGCCCTGGTAGGCCACCGACGAATCGATGTAGCGATCCTGGATCACCACGTCGCCGCGTTCGAGCGCCGGCCTGACCAGCGTCGCGACGTGGTGCGCCCGATCGGCGGCATAGAGCAGCGCCTCTGCCCGCGGTGCGATGTCGCCGCGGTGGTGGAGCACGATCTCGCGCACCTCGACCCCGACCTCGGTGCCGCCGGGCTCGCGCGTGCGCACCACGGTGCGGCCCGCCTCCTGCAGCCATCGGCCGAGCACCTCGGCCTGCGTCGTCTTCCCGGAGCCGTCGCCACCCTCGAGGGTGATGAAGACGCCCCGGCTCACGCCGTGCTCTTCTTGCTCGCCGCCTTCTTCGCGGGCGCCTTCTTCGCCGGCGCCTTCTTCGCAGCCGTCGACGTGGAGCGCTTCGCGCGGGGGGCGGCAGGCCCCTTGTCGCGCTTGATCTGGAGCAGCTCGACGGCCCGCTCGAAGGTGATCTCCTCGACCGACTCCGCCCGCGGGATCGTCGCGTTCGTGGTGCCGTCGGTGACGTACGGACCGAACCGGCCGTCCTTCACCTTGATCGGCTTGCCGCTCACGGGGTCGTTGTCGAACTCCTTGAGGGCGCTGGACGCACGTCGGGCGCCGTACTTCGGCTGCGCGAACAGCTCGAGCGAGCCCGGCAGGTCGATCTCGAAGATCGCGTCCTCGCTGGGGAGCGTGCGGGTGTCGGCGGCCTTCTTGAGGTAGGGGCCGTACCGTCCGTTCTGCGCGGTGATCTCCTCGCCCGACTCGGGGTCGAGTCCGACGACACGCGGCAGATCGAGCAGCTTCAGTGCGGTGTCGAGGTCGACCTCCTCGATCTGCATGCTCTTGAACAGCGAGGCCGTGCGGGGCTTCGCCGCCACGGGCTTCTTCGCGGCCCGCTTCGGCTTGGCCGCCTCCATGACCTCACCGGTCGCCTGGTCGACGGATGCCGCGGGCGCCGCTTCAGGCTCGGGATCGAGTTCCGTGACGTACGGGCCGAAACGCCCGTCCTTGACCACGACCTGCTTGCCGCTGTCGGGATTCACGCCGAGCACGCGGTCGGTCTGCACGGGCGCCTCGATCAGCTCCCTGGCCTTGGCCTCCGTGAGCTCGTCGGGTGCGAGCTCGACCGGGAGGTTGACCCGGCGAGGGATGCTGTCGTCGGCGGCATCGGGGTCGGCGGTCTCGAGATAGGGACCGTACTTCCCGATGCGGAGGGTGATGTCGGGCGCGATGCGCACGGAGTTGATCTCGCGGGCGTCGATGTCGCCGAGGTTGTCGACGACCTGACGCAGGCCCCGGTGCGTGTCGGATCCGAAGTAGAAGCCGTTGAGCCAGTCGACCCGGTCGGCCTCGCCCGATGCGATCCGGTCGAGGTCGTCCTCCATCTCGGCGGTGAAGTCGTACTGCACCAGGTCGCCGAAGTGCTCCTCGAGGAGGCGGACGACCGAGAACGCGACCCAGCTGGGCACGAGCGCCTGGCCGCGCTGCGTGACGTAGCCGCGGTCGAGGATCGTGGAGATGATCGAGGCGAAGGTCGACGGCCGGCCGATGCCGAGCTCCTCGAGCCGCTTCACGAGGCTGGCCTCGGTGTACCGCGGCGGCGGGGAGGTCTCGTGGCCCTTCGCCTCGAGCTCGGCGATCGCGAGCGACTGGCCCTCCTTCAGCGGCGGCAGCTTCGCCTCGCCGGGGGTCTCGTCGGCGTTGCGCTCCTCGTCTCGGCTCTCCTCGTAGGCGGCGAGGAAGCCGCGGAAGGTGATGACCGTGCCGCTCGCGGTGAACTCCGCGATCGTGCCCGCGACGCTGACGGATGCCTCGGCCGGGGTCGGGGCATCCGCTGCAGTCGGCCCGACCTCGATGGTGACGGTCGCGGTCTGGCCCTTCGCGTCGGCCATCTGCGACGCGACCGTGCGCTTCCAGATGAGGTCGTAGAGCTTGAACTCGCTGCCGCGGAGCACGCTCTGCAGCTCGGACGGCGTGCGGAACACCTCCCCCGACGGGCGGATCGCCTCGTGCGCCTCCTGCGCGTTCTTGGACTTGCCGGTGTAGAGACGGGGCTTGTCGGGAATGGAGTCCGCGCCGTACAGCTTCGTCGCCTGCGCCCGTGCCGCCGTGATCGCCTGCTGCGACAACGACACGGAGTCGGTGCGCATATAGGTGATGTATCCGTTCTCGTAGAGCGACTGCGCGACGCGCATGGTGTCGCGCGCCGAGAGACGGAGCTTCCGGGCCGACTCCTGCTGGAGTGTCGAGGTCGTGAACGGCGCGGCCGGCCGACGCGAGTAGGGCTTGGATTCGACCTTCGAGACCGTGCGCTGGACGCGCTCGTCGCGCAGGGCGTGCACGAGCGCCTCGGCGACGCGCTCCTCGAGCACGACGGCCTTGCCCTTGAGCCGGCCGGCATCGTCGAAGTCCCGGCCCGTTGCGACGCGTTCGCCGCCCAGACGGACGAGGCGCGCCTCGAAGGCGGAGCCCTCGTCGGACGACTCGGGCGCGAAGCGGCCGATGAGGTCCCAGTACCCCGCGGCGACGAACGCGAGGCGCTCGCGCTCACGATCGACGACCAGGCGGGTGGCGGCGGACTGCACGCGCCCCGCGGAGAGGCCGGGTCCGACCTTGCGCCAGAGCACGGGCGACACCTCGTACCCGTAGAGACGGTCGAGGATACGGCGGGTCTCCTGTGCGTCGACGAGCGCGGTGTCGAGCTCGCGGGTGTTGTCCTTCGCCTTCTGGATGGCGTCCTTGGTGATCTCGTGGAACACCATGCGGCGCACCGGCACCTTGGGCTTGAGCTCCTGGAGGAGGTGCCACGCGATGGCTTCGCCCTCGCGGTCCTCATCCGTTGCGAGGAGGAGTTCGTCGGCGTCCTTGAGGGCGCGCTTCAGTTCGGCGACCGTCTTCTTCTTCGAGTCGGAGACGACGTAGTACGGCTCGAACCCGTGCTCGACGTCGACGGAGAACTTGCCGAGCGAGCCCTTCTTCAACTCGGCGGGCAGGTTCTTCGGCTCGATGAGGTCACGGATGTGGCCGACCGACGACAGCACCTGGTAGCCGTCGCCCAGGTACTGGGCGATCGACTTCATCTTGGTCGGCGACTCCACGATGACCAACTTCTTCGCGCCTGACACCAGACTCCTCTGTTCCATGAATGGGGCAACGCACTTTCGAGCCGCGCCCCCGAGCGGTGTGCCTGCCGGTGGATCGGACCGCCGACAGCCACACCATACACACCCTCACCGTGAGTGCACCCACCGGGCAGCGCGAACTGGGGGTGGGGCGACGCGCCCGCAACCCCTTGCAGTTCCCGGGCCGCGGAGGAGAATGACGCCATGGACACCACTTCCGCGACCTCGTACACCGCGAAACTCATCGACGGTCCGCTCGAGGGCAAGACGGTCGCCACCGCGTTCCTCGAGACCGGCGACCCACGTCCTCGTCTCGAGCTCAACACCGACAAGGGCAAGCACTACATCTATACCCGCGCTGCCGGTCTCGAGTTCGGTGCGGAGGACGACGACCGCCCGACCGCCGTGGAGTACCGCTTCGTGGAGACCGTCTTCGACTGAGCTCAGCCGGTCGAGCCCGGGGGCCCGGCGCGTGCGGCGCGCCGCACGTCGAGGCCGGTCCCGTGGACCCGCACGGTGACGAACGCCACGGCGCCATCGACGTCGCACGCCTCGAGGTCGGCGCC
>NZ_WJSP02000092.1 GCF_009720255.1 Agromyces humi
GTCGGCGGTGCCGCCGGCGAGGTCGGCCATCAACTGCGCGACGCGCGAGACCGCGGTGGCCGCGATCTCGGGGTCGACCCCGCGCTCGTAGCGCTTCGCCGCCTCGCTGGGCAGCTTGTGGCGTCGTGCCGTGCGGGCGATGGACACGGGATCCCAGTTCGCCGCCTCGATGAGGACGTTGCGCGTCGAGTCGTCCATCTCGGTCTCGGCGCCGCCCATGACGCCGCCCAAGCCGATCGGGCCGCGGTCGTCGGTGACGACGAGGTCTTCGACGTGGAGGGTGCGCTCCTTGCCGTCGAGGGTGGTGAGCTTCTCGCCCGGCATCGCCCGGCGCACCACGATGCCGCCCCGCAGGCGGTCGAGGTCGTACCCGTGGATCGGCTGCCCGAGCTCGAGCATGACGTAGTTCGTGATGTCGACGAGCACCGAGAGCGAGCGGATGCCGGCGAGCTTCAGCCGTGCGACCATCCACGGGGGCGTCGGGCGGGTGGGGTCGACGTCGCGCACGATGCGCGTCGCGAACACGGCCGAGCCCACGCGGCCACGGATGGGCGCCTCGTCGCGGATCTCGACGGGGAAGCCGTCGACCGTGGCATCCACTGCACCGGTCTGTTCGATCGGATCGCGGAACGTCGCGCCGGTCGCGTGGGCGTACTCCCGTGCCACCCCCCGGATGGAGAACGCGTAGCCGCGGTCGGGGGTGACGTTGATCTCGACCGCCGCGTCGTCGAGCCCGAGCAGCGCGATGGCGTCGGTGCCGACGGGCGCGTCGATGCCGAGCGTCGAGAGGCGCAGGATGCCGTCGTGGTCCTCGCCGAGGCCGAGCTCACGCGCGGAGGCGATCATGCCGTCGGACACGTGCCCGTACGTCTTGCGCGCCGCGATCGGGAACGGACCGGGCAGCACCGCGCCGGGAAGGGTGACGACGACCTTGTCGCCGACGAAGAAGTTGCGGGCGCCGCAGACGATGCCGTGCACCGCCTCGCCGCCGTCGGCCGCGGCCTCGCCCTCGGGCGCCACCCGCACCTGGCACCAGCGGATGGTCTTGCCGTTGGACTGCGGCTCCTCGACGAACTCGAGCACCTCGCCGACGACGATCGGCCCCTGGAGCTCGAACGTGTGCACGTCCTCCTCCTCGAGGCCGACCCGCACGAGGGCGGCATGCACGTCTTCAGGCGTCGTGCCCGGCACGAGTTCGACGTATTCGGCGAGCCAGCTGAGCGGCACTCGCATGTCCTAGACCACCATTCCGAACTGCTGGGAGAACCGGACGTCTCCCTCGACCATTTCCCGCATGTCCTGCACGCCGTTGCGCAGCATGAGCCCGCGCTCGATGCCCATGCCGAAGGCGAACCCCGTGTAGACCTCGGGGTCGATGCCCGCGGCCCTCAGCACGTTCGGGTGCACCATGCCGCAGCCGCCCCATTCGATCCAGCGCGGCCCGTCCTTGAAGGTCGGGTGCCAGAAGTCGAGCTCGGCGCTCGGCTCGGTGAACGGGAAGAAGCTCGGGCGCAGGCGGACCTTCGCCTCATCGCCGAAGATCGACTTGACGAAGTGGTCGAGGGTGCCCTTGAGGTGCGCCATGGTGAGGCCCTTGTCGACGGCGAGGCCCTCGAACTGCATGAACACCGGAAGGTGCGTCGCGTCGAACTCGTCGGTGCGGTACACCCGCCCGGGGGCGAGCACGTAGATCGGCACCTCGCGCTCGAGCATCGAGCGCACCTGCACCGGGCTCGTGTGCGTGCGCAGTACGAGGTGCGCCTCGGGCGGATCCACGAAGAACGTGTCCTGCATGGCCCGCGCGGGGTGGTCGGCGTCGAAGTTCAGGGCGTCGAAGTTGAACCACTCGCTCTCGACCTCGGGGCCCTCCGAGATCTCCCAGCCCATGCCGGTGAAGACGTCGCACACCCGGTCCTGCAGCAGGGCGAGCGGATGCCGCGCGCCCGGCCGGTACCGCGACGGCAGCGCCGTGACGTCGACCGCCTCGGCCGCGAGCTGCGCGGCCGCCTCGGCCTCGAGGATCTCGGCCTCCCGTGCCACGAACGCCTGGTTGACCCGGCCGCGGGCGCCGCCGACGAGCTTGCCGAGCGCGGCCTTCTGGTCGTTGGGCACGTTGCGGAGCTCGGCGTTCAGCTGCGCGAGGGTCGACTTCTCCCCCGTGTGCTCGGCGCGGACGGTCTTCAGCGCGGCGGAGTCGGCTGCCGCGGCGATCGCCGCGAGCGCAGCGTCGACGGCCGACTCGACGGCCTGCTCGGTGATTTCACGTGGCTCGGACACAAGGAACGAGTCTAGCGGGCGGTCAGGAGCGACTCCGGTCGATTCATCCGCCCTCGGACGTCGCCGGTTTCGACCCTGGCGGCCGTCGCTATGGCCCCTTGGACTCGCGCGCCGCAGCCGTCGCCTCGGCGACGAGGAGCGCCTGGCTGGCGTCCTCGGGGTCGAGCCGCTTGCCCGCCGACTGGCTCGAGGTGCGCTTCGAGAGCCAGCGCGCGAACCACGAGAGCAGCAGGTTCATCGTGAGGTAGAGCACGAGCGTCACGACGAAGAGCGAGAACAGGTAGCGGTTGCCGTAGAAGCTGCCGAGCACGTTCATGTTCGTGCGCAGGAGCTCGGTGTAGCCGACGATGTAGCCGAGCGAGGTGTCCTTCAGGAGCACCACCAGCTGGGCGACGATGATCGGCAGCATCTGCCGGAATGCCTGCGGGAACTCGACGAGCATCTTCGACTGCAGCGGGCGCATGCCGAGGCTGAGCCCCGCCTCGCGCTGGCCGCGCGGCAGGGCGGCGAGGCCCGCACGCAGCGCCTCGCCGATGAGCGCGCCGTTGTAGAGGCTCAGCGCGGCGACGACCGCCCAGAAGGCGCCGGTGTTCAGCACGAGCAGGATGAACAGCATCATCAGCAGCACCGGCATGCCGCGGAGGAACTCGAGCACGATGGTCGTCGGGATGCGGATCCACGCGACCTGCGAGCTGCGCAGCAGGGAGAAGACGATGCCGAGCGCGATGGCGAAGACCGAGGCGACGAGCGCCGCGCGCAGCGTGGCGAGCACGCCCTCGAACACGATGAACTGCCACACCTCGGGGTCGGCGAAGATGTCCCACCGGCTGGGGTCGAAGAACCCGGGAAGGGTGATGCCGCCGCTCTCGCGCGGCTGGGCGAGCGTCCAGATCATCCAGGCGACGCCCGCGAGGATCAGGATGCCCGCGATGATCGACGCGATCAGCGAGATCCGGCGCGCCTTGGGACCGGGGGCGTCGAAGAGGACCGATGAGTTGCTCATCGCTGCACCACCCACTTGCGCTCGAGCTGGCCGGCCAGGATCCCGAGCGGGATCGTGATCACGAGGTAGAGGGTCGCCGCGCCCAGCAGGATGGCGATCACGGCGTCGCCGTTCGCGTTCGCGAGCTCACGCGTCGCGGCGAAGAGCTCGAAGACGAAGAATCCGCCCGCCACCGAGGTGTTCTTGGTGAGCGCGATGAAGACGTTGATGAGCGGCGGGATGGTCATGCGGAAGGCCTGCGGCATCACGACCAGCCCCACCGTCTGGGTGAATCCGAGCCCCACGCTGCGGGAGGCCTCGGCCTGGCCGATCGGCACGCCGTTGATGCCCGATCGGAGCGCCTCGGCGACGAACGGCGAGGTGTACACCGACAGGCCGATCATGGCGGCCGTGACGTACGTGAGCTCCGAACCGAGGTACGGCAGGATGATCGCGCAGAAGAACAGCACGAGCGTCAGCGGCGTGTTGCGCACGAGCTCGGTGTAGACCGTGGCGAAGACCCGGAGCGAGCCCACGGGCGAGATGCGCATCGACGCGATGATCGTGCCGATGACGAGTGCCGCGATGCCGCTCACCACGAGCAGCAGCAGGGTCATCCTGAAGCCCTCGAAGTAGGTCGGCAGGTTCTCGATGACGGCGTCCACGAGTCTCCGTTCCGGTCGGTTGGGGGTGGGACGCGGCCCGGGACGATGGTCGCCCGGGCCGCGCTCCGATCAGTAGCGGTCGACGGCAGGCGGGTCGACGTAGGGCAGCACCGCTCCGGCGGTGGACTCCCACGCCTCCTCGTAGCGGCCGTCCTCGTACGCCTTCTCGAGCACGTCGTTGATCCACATGCGGAAGTCGGTGTCGTCCTTCGCGAGGCCGATGCCGTAGGGCTCCTCGGTGAACGGCTTGCCGACGACCTTGAACTCGCCCTCGTTCTGGGCGGCGAGGCCCGCGAGGATGACGTTGTCGGTCGAGACGGCGACGACCTGGCCGCTGCGGAGCGGCTCGAGGCAGTTGCTGTACGTGTCGGTCTCGATGACCTCCGCGCCGAGCTCCTTCAGGTTCGCTGCGGGCGTGGACCCGGTGACGGAGCAGACGGGCTGGCCGACGAGGTCTTCCTCGCTCTCGATGTCGTCGTTGTCGGCGAGCGTCAGGATCGACTGTCCGGCCATGTAGTACGGCCCGGCGAAGGAGACGACCTCCTTGCGCTTGTCGTTGATCGTGTACGTGGCGACGACGATGTCGACCTGGCCGTTCTCGATGAACGGCTCACGGTTGGCCGACACGGTCTCGGTCCACTCGATGTTCTCCTCGTCGATGCCGAGCTCGGAGGCGATGATCTTGGCGATCTCGACGTCGAACCCCTCGGGGTCGCCCGACGGGCCCTTGAGCCCGAACAGCGGCTGGTCGAACTTCGTGCCGACGGTGATCTTGCCCGCCTCGGACAGTTCGGCCATCCTCGTGCCGGCCTCGAACGTGGGCGCCGCCGAGGGCGTCTCCTCCGCCGTGTCCCCGCCGCCGCCTGCGCAGCCCGCGAGCACGAGCGCCGACGCGGCTGCGCCCGCGACGAGTGCGATTCTCATCCGTTTCATGTCTCTGCCTCTTCTCTCTGGGTGGTTCCTCGCCGCTCGTGGCAGCGCAGGTCTAGTGCTCGAGGATCTTCGAGAGGAAGTCCTTCGCGCGATCCGATTCGGGATGGTCGAAGAACTGCGCCGGTGCAGCCTCCTCGACGATGCGTCCGTCGGCCATGAACAGCACCCGGTCGGCCGCCTTGCGCGCGAAGCCCATCTCATGCGTGACGACGATCATCGTCATGCCGTCCTGGGCGAGCCCGACCATCACGTCGAGCACCTCGTTGATCATCTCGGGGTCGAGGGCGCTCGTCGGCTCGTCCATGAGGATGAGCTTCGGGTTCATCGCGAGCGAGCGGGCGATCGCGACGCGCTGCTGCTGGCCGCCGGAGAGCTGCGAGGGCATCTTCTTCGCCTGGTTCGCGACGCCGACCCGGTCGAGGAGCTCCATGGCCTTCGCCTCGGCGGCCTTGCGGGACTGCTTCTTCACGCGGATCGGGGCGAGCGTGATGTTCTCGAGCACGGTCTTGTGCGCGAAGAGGTTGAACGACTGGAACACCATGCCGACGTCGGCGCGGAGCTTCGCGAGTTGGGCGCCCTCCTCGGGGAGCCGCTCGCCGTCGATCGTGATGCTGCCGGAGTCGATGGTCTCGAGCCGGTTGATGGCGCGGCACAGCGTCGACTTGCCCGAGCCGCTCGGCCCGATCACGACGACCACCTCGCCTCGATTGACGGTGGTGTTGATGTCGTTCAGGACGTGCAGGTCGCCGAAGTGCTTCTCGACATGGTCGATGACGACGAGGGGTTCGCCGCGACGCACCGAGATGTTCGACGTCGGCGGCGCCGGCTGGGTTGGCTCCATAGTCCCCAAACTAGGGGGCGCGGCATCCGGCCGACAAGGAACGACGCGGCGGTTCGGTGCGTGGTTACCTATTCGTGACCAGCGCTGCGCTGCGCGAATGCGCTCTCGTACAGGCAGACGGATGCCGCGGTGGCGAGGTTCATCGACTCGGCGTGGCCGTAGATCGGCACGGTGACCACGCGGTCGGCGAGGGCGAGCTGCTCGTCGGGCAGTCCGCGCGCCTCGTTGCCGAACAACCAGGCCGTCGGACGCTCGAGGACGCCGTCGTGGCGGGCGGACAGGAGGTCCTCGCCCTTCACGTCGGCCGCCAGCACGGTGAGCCCGGCCGCCCTGGCCCGGTCGAGGACGTCCTCCAGCTCGGCGCCGACCGCGACGGGCACGTGGAAGATCGAACCCGTCGAACTGCGCACGACCTTGGGGTTGTAGAGGTCGACCGCGCGGCCGGTGAAGACCACCGCGTCGGCGCCCGCGGCATCCGCTGCCCGGACGATCGTGCCGGCGTTGCCGGGATCGCGCACCTCCTCGAGGATCGCGACGAGCTTCGGCGACGCGGCGAACACGTCCTTCACCGCCGTCGGGAACTGCCGGCACACCGCGATGAACCCCTGCGGCGTGACCGTGTCGGCCATCGCGTCGAGCACCTCCTCGGTGACGAACTCGACGTCGAGTCCCTCGTCGTCGGCGACGCGGGCGATCTCGGGGTGGCGTTCGACCGCCGATGGCGTCGCGTACAGCTCGACGACGAGGTGCGGCCGGAACCTCAGCGCCTCCGCGACCGCCTGCGGGCCCTCGAGGAGGAAGAGCCCGCTCTCCGTCCGAGCGGACTTCTTCGCGAGCTTGGCGACCCCTCGGACACGCGGGGACCTGGGGTTCTCGAGCATGCAGCAAGTCTATGGGGAGCCCTCGGGGCGACTCCGACCTACGCGGCGAGGAGTCGCCGCGCGGCGAGGCCGATCAGCGCACTGTACGTCGGGTACGCGAACTTCACGCTCGCGAGCGTCGCCACGTCGACTCCCGCCGCCATCGCCGTGGTCACCGACTGGATCACCTCGACGGCGTTCTCGCCGACCGCATGCGCCCCGAGGATGAGCTCCCGGCGGCGGTCGGCGATGAGCAGCAGGAAGCCGCGCTCGCGATCGTCGATGACGGCGCGTTCGAGCTCCGAGTACTCGACGCGGCTGACCACGCACCTCGGGTCGCGCTCCCGGCATTCGGGCTCGGTCAGCCCCACTCCGGCGTAGTCGGGGTCGGTGAATCCGCCGGCGGGGAGCAGGTGATGCGGCGTTCGGCGGTTCGCGCCGAGCACGGCGTTCTCGGCCGCGGCCTCCCCCTCGAAGTGCGCGGCCTGCACCAGCATGTCGCGGCCGTTCGCGTCGCCGACCGCGAAGACGTGCGAGACGGAGCTGCGGAAGTACTGGTCGACGACGATCGCCGAACGCTCGACGCGGACGCCGATCGCATCGAGCCCGAGATCGTCGACCCGGGCCGGCCACCCGGTCGCCATCACCACGGCGTCGAAGGCCTCGGCTTCGGGCGCGCCGGCAGCACGCCAATCGAGGTCGATCCGCCCGTCGTCGCGCCGGCGGAGCGCATCGACGCCGTCGATGCCGGTCCGGACGCGGATGCCGTCCTCCTCGAAGGCAGCGGCGACCGCCTGCGAGATCGAGGGATCCGAGGCCATCAGCACCCGCGGCGCGACATCGAGGAGCGTGACCTCCGAGCCGAAGGCGGCGAACACGGTGGCCAGCTGGGCACCGGTGTTTCCCGCGCCGATGACCGCCAGCCGGTCGGGGACCCGCGGGAGCTCGAGCACCTCGTCGGGAACGGTCGCGAGTTCGGTACCCGGAATCGGGAGGCGCCGGGAATGGCCGCCGACGCAGACGATGATCGAGGCCGCCTCGACGCGACGGCCGCTCTCGAGGACGAGCGTGTGCTCGTCCTCGAAGGCGGCCCGCCCGTCGAGCACGAGGTCGATACCGGCCTCGGCGAAGCGTTCCGCCTCGCGCTTGATCGACCGGACCCGGTCGACCGTGCTCCGCACCCGTGCGACGGTGGACGACCAGTCGATGCGCTGCCGGCTCACGGTGATGCCGTACTCGTCGGCCGTGCGCACCTCGCGCATCAGGCGCGCGGTCTTCGCGAGGACGCGCGTCGGCACGCAGCCGGAATTCACGCAGGTGCCGCCGGTGCGATCCGCCTCGAGCACGACCACGCTCGCACCCAGCTCGGCCGCACGCAGCGCCGCGGCCGTGCCGGCGGGCCCCGCCCCGATCACCGCCACGTCGTACACGTCGGTGGATTCCGCGCCCATCTGCTCTCCCGTCGTCGGCGTGCGTCCCGTCTCGACAGTCTGGCATCAGCGCGCCTCACGGCGCGGACACGACGAACGGCCCGGCACCACAGGGGTGCCGGGCCGTTCGTGACGGAGGACGCGCCTTACGCGGCGGTCTTCGGAGCCGAGGTGTCGGCCGGGAGCGCCTGCTTGGCGGTCTCGACGAGCGCGGCGAAGGTCGCGGGCTCGTTCACGGCGAGCTCCGCGAGGATGCGGCGGTCGACCTCGATGCCCGCAAGGCCGAGGCCCTGGATGAGGCGGTTGTACGTCAGGCCGTTCGCGCGCGAGGCGGCGTTGATGCGCTGGATCCAGAGGCGACGGAAGTCGCCCTTCTTCTTGCGACGGTCGTTGTACGAGTAGACGAGGGAGTGGGTGACCTGCTCCTTCGCCTTGCGGTACAGACGCGAACGCTGGCCGCGGTAACCCTCGGCGCGCTCGAGGATGACCCGGCGCTTCTTGTGGGCGTTGACCGCCCGCTTCACTCTTGCCATGACTCTGTTTCTTCCTTACGGGTCTCGCGGCTCAGCGGCCGAGAAGCTTCTTGATGACCTTGGCGTCGGGGGCCGACACGACCTTGTCCTGGTTCAGACGGGCCTTGCGCTTCGAGGACTTGAGCTCGAGGTTGTGGCGCATCCCGGCCTGCTGCTTCTTGATCTTGCCGCTGCCGGTGATCTTGAAGCGCTTCTTGGACCCGGAGTGGGTCTTCTGCTTCGGCATCTGGTTGTTCTCCTTGGTTCTGCCGCCAACTCGTGGCGGACGGGGGTGCTTGGCCTACGCCTCGGTGGCGTCGGCCGACTGCGACTCGGGCTCGTCCGGGGCATCCGCCGCCGGTCGCACCTTCGCCGCAGCACGCTGTGCATTCGCCTCGGCCTTCGCCTCGGACTTGTTCTTCAGGGGCGCGATGACCATGACCATGTTGCGGCCGTCGATCGTGGGGTTGTGCTCGACCGTGCCGAACTCCGCCACGTCCTCCGCGAAGCGCTGCAGGAGGCGGACGCCCATCTCGGGGCGCGACTGCTCGCGGCCCCGGAAGAGGATCATGGCCTTCACCTTGTCGCCGGTCTTCAGGAAGCCGACGGCGCGCTTCATCTTGGTCTCGTAGTCGTGCTTGTCGATCTTGAGGCGGAACCGAACCTCCTTGAGGATCGTGTTCGCCTGGTTGCGCCGGGCCTCTTTCGCCTTCTGCGCAGCCTCGTACTTGTACTTGCCGTAATCCATGATCTTGGCGACCGGAGGCTTGGAGTTCGGTGCGACCTCGACGAGATCGAGATCGGCCTCCTGCGCGAGCCGCAGGGCCACCTCGATCTTCACGACGCCGACCTGCTCTCCGCCAGGTCCCACGAGACGGACCTCGGGGACGCGGATACGGTCGTTGGTACGGGGATCGCTGATGCGTGTACTCCTCTACTCAAGCTGTTTCGCTCGACGGGAGGCGGATGCCGCCCGTCGACGAGAGCGGAAGATCCACGCAGGTTCGCACGGAATCACACCGGCAATCACTGCGGCACCCTGTCTACTCCCCCGCTGCTGGTCGCCCAGCAGCGTGGAAGCGGAGTGCAATCGACCCGGTAACCTTGATGAAGCGGTATGCGCGGGTGGGAGAATCTCCACTTTCGTACCGGGGACTGGCCCCGGGCCCGCAGTAGTCTAACAGAGGAAGTCCGTGAGCGACAGTTCAGCCGAGTCCACCGTCGAGGGCGCGACCCGTGACATCGCCGAAGTCCCCGCCGTCGAGATCATCACGACTGCCGCCGTGCACCTCATGAGCGCGGCCGCCGTGAAGGTCGGGCTCGCCGACGACCCCGACCAGCAGGTCGACCTCGACGAGGCGCGCAAGCTCATCAACGCCCTTGCAGGGCTGATCACCGCGGGAGCCCCCGAGATCAGCGACATGCACGCGCGGTCGCTGCGCGACGGCCTGCGTTCGCTGCAACTCGCCTTCCGCGAGGCGTCCGTCATCCCCGACGCCATCGGCCAGGGCCCGGGCGAGAAGTGGACCGGCCCGGTCTCCTGACCCCGGCGCTTCCGCATGCCCGGCCGTGACGCGGCCGGGTGCGCCGACGCTCATCGTTGGCAGTTCGGGCACCACCACGAGTCGCGCAACTCCACGTCGTTGCGCCCGAGCAGGCCGTGCTCGATGCGCGTGCCACAACGCCGGCACGGCTGCCCGGCGCGTGAGTACACCCACAGGCGTTCGCCGCGACGGTCGACGCCGGTCGTCGTGCGGGCGATGCGATCGCGGTTGGCTCGGATGACCCGCGACGCGAGATCGACGAGGGGCACCGCCTCCACCTCGCCGGCCGGCGTCGTCGGGCGGATGCCGCGGAGGAAGCAGAGCTCGTTGACGTAGACGTTGCCCAGCCCCGCGAGGTTGCGCTGATCCCCGAGCGCCACGGCGATGGGCACCTCGGGCGCCGCTTCGATGCGCCGCACCGCCTCGAGGGCGTCCCAATCCGCGCCGAGCAGGTCGGGGCCCAAGTAGGCGAGCCGGTCGGCCTCCTCCGCGGCCGGGAACACCTCGACCAGTCCGAGGTCGAAGCCGACGGCGACCGCGGTCGGGGTCTCGACGATCGCGCGGGCCTGCCAGGCGGGCCGGCGCCACTTCTCGCCGGGGCGGTGCACCCGCCACTCGCCCTCCATCTTCAGGTGGGTGTGCAGCACGGCGTCGCCGATGCGCATCAGCAGGTGCTTGCCCCGACTCGCCACGGAGTGCACCCGCTCGCCCGAGAGGTCGACCGTCGCGAACGCCGGCACCCGGATGTCGGTTCGGCTGACGAGCTGCCCGGCCAGCGCCGCATCGAGCCGGCGCGCCGCCTGGTAGACGGTGTCACCCTCTGGCATCGAACCGGAGCCCCCTCGGCGTCTCGCGGAAGCCCGCAGATCGCAGCGCCGGCTCGAGCACCGATCCGTAGACGACCTGTCCGTTGACCGTCTCGATGCGGAGCCTCGGCGAGCCCGCACGGCTGGGCTCGCACCGTTCGGCATGGAGAATGCCGATCCGGTCCAGGTTCGGCGTGGGATCCGCGGGACGCACGGCATCACCGACCACGATGTCGTGATCCTGTGGGCGGGCGGCGTCTGGGACTGGTTCG
>NZ_WJSP02000093.1 GCF_009720255.1 Agromyces humi
ATGCGAGAGCCCCGGCCCGCCCGATGGGCGAACCGGGGCTCCCGGGTCGTCGCGCCTAGAGGCGCTGCTGCAGGTCGGCGATCACCGCCTCAGCCGCGCGGATGACGCTCGCCGCCGCGTCGGCGTCGGAGCGGATCCGGCTCGGGGCCTTGCTCGCGATGAACTCGAGCTTGCTGATCGCCGTGGGGATGTCCCCGGCGGCCAGGGCCGCGTCGGCCTCCGCCAGCGTGTCGCCGAAGGACGCGTTCACGCCCTGGGTGATCCGCTTGTCGGCCTTGAGTGCCGCGAGCAGGGCCCGGATGTCGCTCGTCGACGTGGTGAACGTGAGCTGGTCGAGTTCGACCCCGCCCGTGCTCGTCACGTAGAGGCGGTCGGTGCCGTCGGGCACCGTCACCAGCGGCGACGAGGACTCCAGCCAGGCGCCGCTCGTGTTCGCGACGTCGATCGTCAGGAACGGCTCGGCGTCGGCGGCACCCCAGCGCAGGGCGAGGGTCCCGGTGCCGATGGCGCGTGCCTCGACGCCGGTGATCCCGACCAGGTTCACCGGGTCGTACGCCAGCCAGTCGCCGGCGTCGAACGAGGTGACCTTGCGCACGCCGTGCGCCGTGGCGTCGTCGACGATCTGCGTTCCGCCGCTCGTGGCATCGGCGTGCTCGGCCTGCAGGTCGCGCGGGTTGAGCAGCGTCACGGCGTCGCCGAGCAGCGCCGGTGCGGTGGCGGTCCCGCCGTCGGTGTACGAGGCGCCGATCACACCGTAGATGTTCTCGGTCTCACCGTGCCCGGCCTCGGACTGCGTCTCGATGGTGGCGGTGCATCCGCTGCCCGTGAAGAGCGGGTGCGCGTGCGTGTTGTCGTGGCCGAGGCCGTAGCTCCACAGCACCCGGCTGCAGTCGATCGTCTCCTCGGGGTCGGTGACCTTCACCTCGAAGGCGACGTTGTCGCCCCAGTCGGTGAACGAGCCGTTCTCGGGGGTGATGATCTCCACGATCGGGGCGGTGTTGCCCACCGTGATGACGACCGAGGTGAGGCTCACCCGTCCACCGCTGTCGGTGACCCGCACACGGGCGGTGTACTGGCCGTCCTCCGTGTAGGTGTGGCTGATCTCAGCCGGACCGTCGGTGAAGGTGCCGGTGCCCTCGAGGTCCCAGGCGAAGCTGAGCGCGAGGTCGTCGGGGTGGCTGCTGGCCGCTGCCGAGAAGTCGACCTCGAGCGGGCCGTGACCCGACGTGACCGACGCGGTGAGGTCCGCACGGGGTCCCTTCGTGCCGACGACGTAGTCGACCCGGTAGAGGCCCGCGTCTGGGTTCGGCCGGAAAAAGCCGTCTCCGTAGTCGAGCACGTAGAGCGACCCCTCGGGACCGAACTCGAAGTCGATCACGTTGTCCCAGATCGGCATGCCGGCGGCCGTGAGGGCCGAGTTCGGCAGGAAGTCCTGGATCTTCGTGACCTCGCCGTCGGGGTCCTCCTGCGTGAACGCGAAGATGCGGTCGCGCGAGAACTCGGCCATGAAGGCCTTGCCGTCCCAGTACTCCGGGAACTTCGTCGCGGAGGTGTTCTCCTCCTCGAAGCGGTAGGTGGGTCCGCCCATGGGCGCCTGGCCGCCGCTGCCGAGCTCCGGCCACGGCTGGTGCGTCGGCTGGTCGCCGTACCAGATCTGGGGCGCGGTGGCCGACGGCAGCTGCTGCAGGCCGGTGTTGTAGGGCGACGGGTTCACGAGCGTGCCGTCGCAGTCGTACCAGCCGCGCACCGTGAGGGTCTCGTAGTCCCAGTTGCTGTAGTTCGCGTTGGGACCGTGGCAGTAGGGCCACCCGCCGTTGATCGGCACGGTGGTGGACTGCCACTCGACGTAGCCCATCGGACCGCGATCCGGGTTCGCCGTGCCCGCGTCGGGGCCGTAGTCGCCCCACGTGAGCGCGGAGGTCACCGGGTCGTAGTCGATCCGGAACGGGTTGCGCACGCCCATCACGAAGATCTCAGGTCGTGTGCCGGCCGTGCCCGGCGCGAACAGGTTGCCCGCAGGGATCGTGTACGAGCCGTCGTCCTGCACGTCGATCCGGAGGATCTTGCCACGGAGGTCGTTCGAGTTGCCCGCACCGCGACGCGAGTCGAAGCCGGGGTTGAAGCCGGCCCGATCGTTCATCGGCGCATAGCCGCTGGCGCCGGGTGCGCTCGCCGGGGTGTTGTCACCCGTGGAGAGCAGCACGTTCCCGTCGTTGTCGAACGCCACATCACCGGCGACGTGGCAGCACTGCCCGCGCTGCACCTCGACCTTGATGATCGCCTGCTCCGTCGACAGGTCCAGCGAGTTCGACTGCGCGTTCCACTTGAAGCGGCTGAGCTGGTTGTAGCCCTTCCACTGGTCCCAGTAGCTCGCGTCGGCACCGGCTGGAAGGCTGTTCGGCGCGGAGCCGGTCGGCGTCGTCGCGGGGTACGGCGCCGTCATGGTGCGAGGCGCGTAATAGAGGTAGACCCAGCCGTTCTCCTCGAAGTCGGGGTCGAGGGTGATCGTCTGCAGGCCGTCCTCGGAGTTGGCGTAGACGTCGATGGTGTTGACCACGGTCGTCGTGCCCTGAGCCGGGTCGGTGAGTCGCACCTGGCCGCCGCGCGTCGTGTGGAGCACGCGCGAATCGGGCAGCACGGCCATGTCGATCGGCTCGCCGACGTCCTTCGTCAGCGTGACCTTCTCGTAGTTGGCCCAGGTGGTCGCGGTGATCTCGTCGCCGTGATCCTCGCCGTCGTGCGCGAAGGCCGCGGTCCCGACGCCCACCGTGAGCGAGGTGACCGCCAGCAGGCCGCTGAGCGCGAGTGCGCCCAAGCGGCTTCTGGATTTGGACATGGATGTCTCCTTGGAAGAGGGGTGAGTGGATACGGGAATGCCCCGGGCCGGGTTACGGCCTGGCCCGGGGCGGAGTGCGGCTAGCCGCGGAGTGCGGCCATGCCGTCGTACGCGACCTGCGCGAACGCCAGCGACTGGCCGGGGTTGGCGTTGCCGCCGGGTGCGGTGTCCTGCTCCCACATGGAGTTGTGGTAGCCCTTGGCGCCGATGCGCTGGAAGAACGTCGTGTAGTCGATGTCTCCCTGCCCGAACGGCACCATGTCGTACCCGTTCGGGTTGGCGGGGTTGAGCTTGCCGTCCTTGGTGTGGAACAGCGGGAACCGGGTGGTCTGCGCCGCGACGACGCCGGCGGGGTCGAAGATGCTCTCGACCACGGTGCCGTCGGGCGCCGTGAAGCTGCGGTGCTTGTACTGCGCCACGTGCGCCCAGTAGATGTCCATCTCGAGGTACACGTAGCTCGGGTCGGTGTTCGCGAGGAAGTGCTCCAGGCGACGGATGCCGCTCGAGCGCGTGGGGCGGCCGAGCGCGTCGAGCGGGCCGCTGTCGAGCAGGAAGCTGTACGCGATGTCGTGGTTGTGCGTGTACAGCTTCAGGCCGTGTGAGGCGGCGCGCTCGCCGAAGAAGTTCCACCGCTCGGCGGCGAGCTCCCAGTCCGCGACGAAGGCACTGTTGGTCGGGTCGCTGCCCGTGCCGATGTGGCCGAAGCCGAGGATGTTGGCGACCTCGCACTGGGCGTCGAACTGCGCGATGGTGGCGTCGCTGATCGTCGACGGAATCGAGCCGTGGTTGCCCTCGGCCTCGAGTCCGTTGTCGTCGAGCCAGGTGCGAAGCAGCTGTGCCCCGGCGACGGAGTTGACGTTGCCGCCCTCGGCGTTGGCGTTCTGGTTGTAGCCCGCGAACTCGATCTGCTTGTAGCCGATCCGCGAGAGCTCCTGGAAGACCTCCTTGAAGCCCGACGCGAGGTCGGTCGTGTTCGGGTCGCGCGAGATGGCGTCGCGCACCGTGTAGAGGATGATGCCGCGCTTGCCCGGGGGCAGCAGCACGCCGTTGCCCCCGGCCTTCACGGCACCGGATGCTGCGGCTGCGGCAGCGCCGCGGGTGGCGGCGTGAGCGGGGCCACCGCCGAACGCGGCGGCGCCGAGCGCGGCGGCTGCGGCCATGCCCGTCGTCGCTGCGAGCAGCTGCCGCCGCGAGAGGCCGAGCTTGCGGCCGAGCTCGGGGTTGTCGTCGCGATCGATCAGATCGTCCATGATGCTCCTTTGCATGAAGAGGGGTGTGTCGAGACTCGACCCGGCCGACCCGACGCCACGTCGCGTCGCACCGGAACGGAGTCTCGGAACGGGCGCGCGAGGGCCTGATTCACACCGGTCCCCGCGCTCCCAGCCCGCTTGGAGGCCGGGCCCCCACGCGCGCTTCTCTCGAACGCTACGGCACAAATCGCAAATTGGTCAAGCGAAAGCCGGGAGCCGAACATTAATCTTTAGTTGGTTGACCGTCATAAGTCTGAATCGTTCGAAAAGGCCTGATCAGGCCAGCGGGATCACTTGGCGGCGCGCTCTTCGGCGGGTGCCGCGACAGGCGTGTCGGAGGGTGCGCCACTGCCGTCATCGCGGATCTCGGTCTTCAGGATGCGCATCGATTGCCCGAGCGATCGCGCCAGCTGGGGGATCTTGGGAGCGCCGAAGAGCAGCAGGATGATGGCGATGACGATGACGGCGTGCCAGCCGTTGAGGTTCGCGAACATGTTTCCTCCGTGAGTGCAGGCCGGACGCCTTCGGCGCCCTTGACCTCGCCAGACTAATCACATCGCGTGGCAGAAGTCGACCATTCGCACGCGTGCTTCGAGCGATCGGGAGGAGATAGTGCCTACTTGGCAAGCGTGCGCGCGAGCGCCAGTGCCTCCTTCGGCGACACCTCGGGCAGGTACGCCCTGCCGATGGCCACGCCGATCGCGGGCAGGGCGAGTGGGTCGGGATAGGCCATCGAGATGGTCTCGTACTCGGGATTGAACTTGGCCTTGAAGCGGAACAGCGACGAGAAGCCGTAGGCCGGCTCGAGGGTGCGGGCGAGGAACTCGAGGAGGCGGGTCATCCCCGTCGGCGCCGGCGCCGTCTCGCCCGGCGCCAACGGCTTCGAGGCGAGCGGGGCGCCCGACAGGCTCAACACCTCGGCGCCCGTCTCCTTCATGTGCAGCGCCGCCGACGCGATGAGGAACTCCATGATGCCGTTCATGCTGTCGTCGGACCGGCGCATGAAGTCGATGGTCCACCCGACGACCTCGCCGTCGCGGTAGACGGGGAGCCAGCTGGTGACGGCCTGCACGCGCCCGTCGGGGGCGATCGCGAGCATGAGGCGCACGTCGGGGTCCTTGAGCTCGGCCATCCCGCCCAGGGTGAACCCCATCTCGGGCAGCTCCTTCTCGGAGACCCACTCCTCGGAGATCGCGTTCACCTGCGCCACCGTGGCGAGCGGCAGGGCATCCCACGTGGTCCACACCGTGGTCATGCCCTCCTTGATGCCGCGGTTCAGGGCCTGCCGCACCTTCTGCCACGGCTTGCCGGCGAGTTCGAGCCCCGTTGTGCGCACCAGGGTCTCCTCGCCCACCGACAGGTGCTCCCAGCCGAGTTCCTCGAACACGGGCAGCAGCTGCGGGTGCACGCTGTAGAACACGGGCACCCAGCTGTTCGCGTCGCAGAACGCGGCGAACTCGCGGATGACCCGCCCCGCGGCATCCGCTGCGCAGATCGGGTCGGATGTCGTGATCGCGACGCCGTTGATCACGCGATAGGCGATCACCGACTCCCGGTCGTCGCCGAACCAGTAGACGTTGCCGGGCCACGTGGCCATGAAGCCGAGGGTGCCGCCGCCGTGCCGACGCACGAGCGCCCGCGCGCGGAGGCGATCGGCGAACCCCATTTCTGCGTCGGTGCGGCGCATCAGGATCACGGCGGCGACGATGAACACCACCCAGAAGAGTGGGCCCACCAGCTGGAAGAGCGCGCTCGTGAGGTCGTGCCCCGGCAGCACGATGGGGTCGACCACCGCGAGGAAGTGCGGCGGCACGAATCGCTTCAGGGTGTCGATGAGCAGGTCCGCCGGTGAGGCTGCCGGCCAGTACTCGTCGATGGTGACGAGCCCGGCGACGAAGTAGACGAGGGCGAGCACCAGGAGCGTCCCGACGACCGTCGCCACGAAGCGCGCCACCGCCGTCCGCGGCGCGCGGATCCGGAAGTGCCGGCGCGTCACGACGAGCATGACGATGACGCCGACCGGCAGGGCGAGCACCGCGAGGGCCCACACGACGAGCTCGCCGAGGTCGAACACCGTCCACGTGCCGTCCTCGACGTCGGCCGTCGTCACCGTGACGTCGAGCGCCGTGCGCGCGAACACGATGATCGCGACGTTCACCGCGATGGCCAGCCACCACGCGAAGCGCCGGCCGTTGTGCAGCCCCCACGCCGAGAGCAGGAGGAGCAGCACGGGCACGAACGACAGCACGAACATGCCGGGCCCCTGCGCGCTGAGGATCGCGAGCTGCCGCACGCACGCGTCGGCCGCCTCCGCCGTCGTCACGGTGCACTGGGAGATGACGGCGTCGAGGTCGACCGCGCCGTCGTCGAAGAGGTACGAGCCGAAGGCGAACGGGGTGAGGTCGCTGCGGTTGGCGAACGCCACGATCGGGCCGATCCCGGTGACCGCCACCACCGCCGCCACGAGGGTGCGGGTCTCGGCGTGCGAGCTTCGCCGTGCCCGCAGCGTCGACGGGTCACCCGTGAGCAGCACGCCGAGGAACAGCCCCGCGACCGCCGCGATCAGCCGGTACGCGTTCGACGAGTCCCCGTCGTAGAGCACGAACACGAGGATCGCCGCGAACGTGACGACGCGGATCCGCCGGCGCCACAGCACCCCCATGAACGCCGTCGCCGTGACCAGCGCGCCGACGATGCCCGCCAGCGGATCGAGCGTCAGGTCGGCCGCGGTGCCCGCCGCCCACCACTCCCCGGCGAGGGAGCCGACCCACTGCAGGCCGGTGCCCAGTGCGACGCCGACGACGCCCGTCACGACGAACGCGACGATCGCCCGCCAGGTGCCCATGCGGCGCTCCGCCACTCCGAGCAGCACGATGGTCGCGACCACGCCGAAGACCAGTTGGAACGGGTCGAACGGGATGACCAGTGCGGTCGCGACCGTCCACCACCGCCCGCCGTCGATCGTGGTGATCACGCCCGCCGCCCACGCCTGCGCGGTGGCATCCGTCGCCGGTCCGATGGCCGTGCCCGTCACGATCGCCGTGACGACCAGCAGCACCGCGAGCGCGATGCTGAACGGCACGCGGCGCATGAACCCGGCGATCGCCTCCCCGGTCGAGCGCAGGCGTCCGGCCGGCTCGACGTCCGTCGAGTCGTGGGAGGTCTCGGTCACGGAACCGCCAATCCGAGTCGTGGATACAGCACCTCGAAGCCCGAGTCGAGCCCGCCGAGGAGTCCGCTCACGCCGTGGTCGGCGTCGGGCACGCTGACGAAGGTCGTGGCCATGCCGGCCGCCGTCGCGGCATCCGCCAACCGCTGCGCACCGGGGCCGAACGCGCCGTCGTTCGCGCCCACCGTGAAGACGGCCGTCGTGTCGGGGTACGGCGCCTTCGACGCCATGATGCTCGCGGGCTTCACCGCGTCGTACGCGGCCTGGTCGCCGCGGAAGATCGAGGTGAGCACCTCGTCGTGGCGCTCGGCGCCGGCGTACTCCACCGGCGAGACGGCGAGGATGTTGCCGAAGGCCTCGGGGTACTTCGCGCCGAAGTACGCCGCGCACCCGCCGCCGTTCGAGTAGCCCGCGACGGTCGTGTACCTGGCGCCCTGCAGCACGTCGAGGTGCTGCCGCGCCCACGGCAGCACGTCCTGCATGACGTACGTCTCGACCTTGCCGCGGTCGGTGTCGAGGCACAGCGGGTCCTCGGCGGGATCGCCCAGCTGGTCGACGACGAGCGCGATGGGCGCCAGCCCGTTGTTCCGCGCCGCGTACTCGTCGAGCACCTGGCCGATGAAGGTCGCGTCGGGGTCACCCGGCTGCCCCATCATCATGATCACGAGGGGCAGGCCCGGCGCGTCCTCGACGAGCGCGGCGGGCGGCAGGTACAGCTGCGCCGGGCGCGCCTCGAATCCCGAATTCGTGTTGGGGATGCCGCCCGCCGGGGTGCCGATCCGTCCGGCCTCCGGCATGTCGGCGGGCGGAACCCAGGTGCTCGCGATCGGCTCCGCGGGGTCGGGGCTCGGCGTCGCCTCTGGATCGCCGAGGTCGATCACGCCTGCCGTCGAGACGCCCATCAGCGAGCCGAGCGTGCGGTTCAGGCCGTACGACGCGTTGATGCCGAGCAGCGCCGTGATGGCGAACACCGGGATCGCGAGCAGCGCGACGAGCTTGCGCCACCACCGGGAGTACCAGAGGTTCCAGATGGCGAGCGTGCACGCGGCGAACGCCCCGGAGACCCACCACCAGGTCGCCTCGTTCAGCGGGCCGTCGACGACGTCGAGCACGTTCACCGCGGTCCACAGCGCCCCCGCGCCGACGATCGCACCCACGATGAGGAGCACGATCACGGTCAGCACCCACGACCCGCCGGGTCCGCGGCCGAGCAGGTAGACGAACATCGCCGCGGCCAGCACGTACCACGTGATGAGGAACGGCCCCTCGATCACGTTGATGCGGAGCACGAGATCCCACATCCACGCCCCCTCCGCCGGCGGTCGGTTGCGCCACAGCGTAGACCCGGCGGGCCGGCTCGTGCGGGTGCCCCGCTGCATCCGGCCGACGCGGATGCCGCAGGGTCGCGCCCGTAGGATGGAGGCACCGTTCTCGTTCCCGGGCGCTCGCCCGAATCACCGACCATTGGAGCCACCGTGGCCGCACCCAGCCGTCTCGAATCCGTCATCGCCCTCGCCCAGCACCGGGGCTTCGTCTTCCAAGCCGGCGAGATCTACGGCGGTTCGCGATCGGCGTGGGACTACGGGCCCCTCGGCGTCGAGCTGAAGGAGAACATCAAGCGGCAGTGGTGGCGCTACATGGTCACTCGCCGCGACGACGTCGTGGGTCTCGACTCGAGCGTCATCCTCCCCAAGCAGGTGTGGGTGGCATCCGGTCACGTCGGCGTCTTCACCGACCCGCTCGTCGAGTGCCTGCACTGCCACAAGCGGTTCCGGGAGGACCACCTGCTCGAGGCATTCGAGGAGAAGAAGGGCCGTGTGCCCGAGAACGGCATGGGCGACATCGTCTGCCCGAACTGCGGCACCCGCGGCCAGTGGACGCCGCCCCGCGACTTCAACATGATGCTGCAGACCTACCTCGGCCCCGTGCAGGACGAATCCGGCCTGCACTACCTCCGCCCCGAGACCGCGCAGGGCATCTTCACGAACTTCGCCAACGTGCTGCAGGCCGCACGCATGAAGCCGCCGTTCGGCATCGGCCAGATCGGCAAGTCGTTCCGCAACGAGATCACGCCCGGCAACTTCATCTTCCGCACGCGCGAGTTCGAGCAGATGGAGCTCGAGTTCTTCGTCGAGCCCGGAACCGATGACGAGTGGTTCCAGTACTGGGTGGACTACCGGTGGAACTGGTACATCGACCTCGGCGTGAACCCCGACAACCTCCGGCTCTTCGAGCACCCGAAGGAGAAGCTGTCGCACTACTCGAAGCGCACGATCGACATCGAGTACCGCTTCGGCTTCACCGGCGGCGAGTGGGGCGAGCTCGAGGGCGTCGCGAACCGCACGGACTTCGACCTGTCGACGCACTCCGAGCACTCCGGCAAGGACCTGTCGTACTTCGACCAGTCGAAGAATGAGCGCTGGACGCCCTACGTGATCGAGCCCGCGGCCGGTCTCACCCGCTCGCTCATGGCGTTCCTCGTCGACGCGTACCACGTCGAGGAGGTGCCGAACGCGAAGGGCGGCACGGACTCGCGCACGGTGCTCAAGCTCGACCCGCGCCTCGCCCCCGTCAAGGCCGCGGTGCTCCCGCTCAGCCGGAACGAGCGCCTCTCGCCCCTCGCGCGGGAGGTCGCCGCGTCGCTTCGCCAGCACTGGAACGTCGACTTCGACGACGCCGGCGCGATCGGGCGTCGCTACCGTCGCCAGGACGAGATCGGCACGCCCTACTGCGTCACGGTCGACTTCGACTCGCTCGACGACAACGCCGTGACGGTTCGCGACCGCGACACCATGGGTCAGGAGCGTGTGCCCATCGCCGAGCTCGAGGGCTACCTCGCGTCGCGCCTGATCGGCGCGTAGGACGACGTCGCCGCGTCGCGGAGAGCGCGCCGGTGGACCGCCCGGGACGTAGTGACGCGGCATCCGCTCGGGCGCTGCTCAGGGGAACACCTGCGAAACAGGATGGAACCCGCGATCGGTGCCCGAATCGCGGCCGCATGCCTGAACCCGGCGGATGGGTGCGTCAGTGGGGCGGTCAGCCGGCGCGCCGCGCGGCCCACTCGCGGCGCAGCACGCCGTAGATCGCGGTGTCCTGCCACTCGCCGTCGTTGTACTCCTCCTCGAGGATGGTCGCCTCGCGGCGCATCCCGAGGCGTTCGCACAGGGCAGCGGATGCCGCGTTCCGCGCGTCCAGGAACGCCTGCACCCGGTGCGGGCGCAGCGTCTCGAAGACGAAGTCGCGCACGGCCGCGGCCGCCTCGAGCGCATAGCCCCGGCCCTGGAAGTCGGGGTGCAGCACCCACCCGAGCTCGAGCTGGGCGTGCTGCGCGTTCGAGACGCGCACCATGAAGTCGCCGATCACGCGGTCGCGCGCCGGGTCGTCGACCGATGGCGTGCCGGGCAGGGTGGCCGCGAAGACGACGAAGTCGGCGTCGGCGGCGAGGATGCGCCCGGCGGCGCGCTTCGCCGTGTGCTCGGCGGCTTCCGTGCGGTCGCGCTCGGGCCACGGCAGGTACCGGATCACCTCGGGCAGGCGCTGGTACTCGAAGACGTCGGCGGCGTCGGATGCCTCGAGCGGCCGCAGCACGAGTCGGTCGGTGCGCAGCGGGTCGGCGGTGAGCGGTCTCGCGTCGTAGGGGAACCGAAGGGCGGGTGGCCCGTCGGGGTCCGCGATGGCGGTGCCCTCGTCGGGCGTGGAGTCGGTCACGAAGCGTCGGCCTGCGAGGCAGGCCCCGCGGCATCCGTGCCCGAAGCCGCGCTCGCGGCATCCGTCGCCTGCGCATCGCGCACTGCTCGGGCAGCCGCG
>NZ_WJSP02000094.1 GCF_009720255.1 Agromyces humi
GCGCCCCGGATCGAGATCGACGGCGCCATCAGTCCCGAGGAGCAGGACCGCCTGTTCACTTACTACGACCTGGGCGGGTCGCAGTACGCGGGCGACTTCGACTTCGGCACGACCGGGCACGACACGTCGGGACCGAACACCGACACGGCGATGACCCGCTCGGAAGAGCAACTCCATGTCGGGACCGAGAACGTGGAGACCGGCCGCGCGCGCCTGCGCAAGTACATCGTCACCGAGGAGCAGACCGTCACGGTTCCGGTCACGCGGGAAGAGGTGCGCCTCGAGCGGGAGCCCATCACGGACGGCAACGTAGGCCAGGCCATGAACGGCGCCGACCTCAGTGAGGAGGAGCACGAAGTGGTGCTGTCGGAGGAGCGCGTCGTCGTCGACAAGGAGACCGTTCCCGTCGAGCGCGTCAAGCTCGACAAGGACACCGTGACCGAGAACCAGCGGGTCAGCGAGGACGTCCGCAAGGAGAAGATCGAACTCGACGAGGACGCACGCCGGTAACGACACCTCCCCGCGGCCCTGGCAACCAGGGCCGAACTGCGACGCCGGGCTTGGGACGACCCCCAAGCCCGGCGCCGTTCCACAGCGAGCACTGGAGACCCGCTGCGGCGACTCGAGGCGGAGAGATCTGCGAACCAACCATGACTCAGCTCGCCACCGGGGGATCGGAGAAGGAGTCCATTGCTGCCGCGCCAGTCACGGGGCCGGAAGCGGGCTCGCCAGATGCTGGCCAGGTCACTTTCTTCGGCCGCGTGATCTCAGCCGCCGCGCCTGTCGTCAGCCCGGGCTTCGCGCCGGCGTCGACCTCGTACCGGCGATGCCAGAGCCGACGCGTCTCGGCGGCTCAACCCGAGCAGACCTGCCACGTGCCGGACCGCGCTCATCATGTTCGGGTGCTGGCCGAGTTTCCGGGAGCGTCCGCAACGCCCGCTCACACATCTCCGGCGAGTAGTTCCTGTTCCTCGAGTTCCATCCTCGCGTGAAGAATGGAACGAAAGTCAGGCCGATTCCCACCGGCACCGGCGTGGCGCGAAATTGCTAGAGGGTGAGTCGGCCAGTGGTGATGTCTTCGGCGACGAGGCTGAGTCGGGTCTGGGTTGATCGGGCGTGGCCTCGGATGAGGGCGAAGGCCGCTTCCATATCGAGGCCATGGCTTTGCGCGATGTAGCCCTTGGCTTGTTCGATGATCACGCGGGTGTCGAGTGCGCGCTGCAGTTGCGCTTGTGCGACCGAGGATTCTTCGATGAGGCGTTGCTGAAGGATGCTGATCGTGGCGATATCGGCGAGAGTCCTCGCGGCGGCGGCGTCGGGATCGTTCAAGTCGCCGGTCGTGTTCCGGAACAGGTTCAGCGACCCGATCGTCGACTCGCGGAGGCGCATCGGGATGGCATGCAGGGAGGAATACCCAGACTGGCGGGCGTCGGCTGCGAACTTCGGCCAGCGGCTGGCGATGTGTCGGAGATCTGGGACGGAAACCACCTTGCCGGTGGCGACAGCCTCTATGCAGGGACCTTCGCCGGCGCGGAGTTGCATCAATTCGACGAATTCGCTGCGCTCGCTGGTAGAGACGAGGACTTCCAGATGCCCGGTCGGGCTGATCAGGAGAATGCCAGCGGCGCTGGCGTCAAAGATCTTCGTGCATTCGTCGACGAGGAGCTGGAGCACTTCGACGACGTCGTAGTCGTCGACGAGCGAGTCAGCCAATGTCCCCACTGTGTGCAACAGCTGATCTTCTCGAATGCTCATCATCAATCTTCTCGAATGCTCGGGACCAAGTGTACGCCGGGGGTCATCACGGGTCGAAGGTCAAGCGACGGGCGACCACATCGGCGGCGACCTCGCTCACACTGCGGCTCGAGGAGAATGCACGGCCGCGGAGGAGCAGGAGTGCGTCGTCGGGCGCGATGCTCAACTGCGCGGCGACCATCCCAGACGCTTGATGAATCTCACGGCGCGAGTGGGGGCCATCTGGGAGGCCCTCCTCGACGTTGTCGAGATCGTCCAGGGCCCGGCGGAGCAGCTGTCTCGATGCGATCTCCGCCAGGACCGTCACGTCCTCGACATCGGCCAGTGAGAGCTGCCGGGGCTCGTGAGCGTACATGTCGACAGACCCGACGTTGAGGTTCCCGACGAAGAGAGGGAACGCGTACAGTGCACGGATGTCGAGGGCACGGAACGCCTCCCTGACATTGGGCCAATCGGTACCACCGTCGCGGTCCAAGTCGTCCTCGAGGACCGGTCGACGTGTCCGCAGCGCATCCCAGCACGGCCCCTCGCCAAGATCAATCTGTATCTCATCGATCCTGGCGGCGATTCTGCTGCTGGCGCACACCGTCTGGCTACCCAGAGGCAAGCCGAGCGTGGATATCACCGCCCCCGACACCTCCACAGCAGCGACGAAGGGCCCGCAGAGATCATCGCCTGAGCCGGCAGCGGTCAGGCGGGCCAGAGCAGACGCAAACCCGTGCCGATCATCGCCTGGAAGGGAGACATTCATGGATTCCACCCGTCTTCATCAGATGACTGGGCGCAAGGTCCTGGTGCCGTCCAGAAGAGCCTACCTCCCCGGGATGGCTTTCCTCTGGAGCGGCCATGATTCAAGTGCTACCGAACCCTGAGCGGACGGGCGACCGTGCTGTGGACCACCGCCGCCATCGCGACCGTCTTCACCTGTTCAGGTTCCGCCCGCCACGCTCGGGACGTTACCGACCTGAGTGCCGATGAGTACGGCGCCGCACTCCTGCCTGTGCTGTCCACCATGGTCCAGACGCCGGCGGTCCGCTCGTCAGCTACCCTGGACCATCGGTCGACGCGTAGTGTGCCCTCACTGGGAGGAGCATCGCGGGCACCCTGATTTACGACGACAGTCTCCAGTTCGGCATGGGCGATCGCGCGCTTGCGTATCTGCAAGTCATCATCGTCAGGAAGCTGCGAGACGATGAGAGCTTCTCTCTGACGCTCGACCACGACGACCGTGAGGGGACCGTGTGGCTGAACGCGAGGACAGCCGGGGAGTTCGTCTTCAGCGACCGTCAGATGATGCCTCTCAACCAGGCGTGGCTGGGCGCGATGGCGCTCGCGGCGGCCATGCCCGACGGGTTATGGCTGGCGCCAGAGCCAGATCTCGACCCAGAATTCTGGGAGTTGTTCGATCGGTGACAGTGGCTGGCTGTTCCGCGTAAGAACCGTCTGACCATCCGTCCTTGACTTCCCCTCGTTCGAGGGTCATCTGCGTAACGTGGGGCTCAGTACTTGGTCACGTTGTGGAGTCTCCCCAGACCACGGTCACACCTTTCGCTGCCGGTACCCGCGTTACGCAGGGTTCTACCGATCCGCCGAGGAGGCAACGATGGGCTATTTCGTGTACGACATCAGCCGAGAGATCGAGATCGACGACCGCACGCTTGCTCACCTGCAGGTCGTGATGATCGACAAGCTCCGCCGGAACGAGTCGTTCGCCTTGAACCTGCGGGACGGCAACTCACTCGTGAGCGCCTGGATCTCGCCGCGGTCAGCGGTTCAGTTCGTGTACGCCGGCAATCGACGGCCGACTCTGAACCGCGGGTGGCTCGACAAGCTCTCCGATGGCGTCGGAATGACCGGTTCGCTGACCTTGCAGCCTGAGCCAGCCGATTATTGGTCTCCTCAGCTGCCGGTGAGGGTGCCGGAGCCGGAGCCAGTGGCGGTCAGCTGACCTGCCCGATTATCGCAACCTTGCACGTCCGGCAGATGTGCGATCCGCCCCGGCTCCCGCCGGCCAATGGACTACTCCGAGATCTACGGTTCCACGGAAGGAGACAGGGGGACGCTGGCCGTACCCCTCAGAGGGAGGAATCGGGCTGGATCGTTGGCCCGCCGCCTGAGTCGTGAGTTGATCATCGAGACCGCTCTGGCCCAGATCAACAGCTGGGCGTGGAGGCGATGTCGTTGTATCGGCACGTTCACGGGCGAGAGGACCTGCTCGAAGGTGTGCTCGCCCTACTCATGGGCAACCTGACATCGAGTCTGAACGAGGAACGAGGAGCTCGCTGAACACTGGCAGGGCTTCCTGCAGACTGTGGCCCACGAGGTCCGCGGCATCGCGATCGAGCATCCCAATGCGTTCTCGTTGGTCGCCACCCGGCATCCCGCGGCTCCCTGGCTGCGTCCGCCCTTGCGCAGCGTCGAGGTCGTCAACACATTCCTCACCGCACTCACCGGCCACGGATTCACCGACGCCCAAGCGGTCGACGCGTACCGGTCGTTCAGCAGCGTTCTGCTCGGTCATCTACTCCGTGAGTCCGCGGTCCGTGGCGCCGAGGCAGCTCCGGTGGAGGAACCACTCGACGAGGGCGGCGCCGACGTACCCGAGGCGGATGGCCAGATCATGCTCGACGACGCTCCCGAAGTACGACGCCTCCGTCCGCTGATCAGCCAGGACCGCAGCGACGAGGTGTTCGAAGTCTCCCTCGAAGCGCTCCTCGACCGACTGAACCTCGAGCTATCCCAGTAAGACTGGTTCACAGTCGTCAATCGCATCGAGGATCCGGCGAGGGTGCCCGCATCCAAGAACGCGCGTCTCGGACCGCCCACGGTCTTCGTCGCGTGGGTGGGACGCGCCGCACGCGGCCCAGGGTATCGTCGCCCCGGGAATTGAAATGGCGACCAATCACTTCGCCTCGGTCATGTTGAGGCCTCTGGGCTCCGCAGGCACTACTGGCTGGCTAGTCGTCCTCAGGCATGAGCGGGACGTCTTCGGCCATGACGATGAGGCCGCCCCCCTTACCTGCTGAGTCGGCGAGTTTCTCCGCCCACGCGAAGTTCAGTTTCGGATCCCGGCCTCCGGCGTATTCGAAGGAGATGGGCACACCGTTGTCGATCCAGACTGCGCGGCGCCCTTCGCCGGAGGAGGCGGGCGGCTTCCAGGACATGAAGAAGTTTTCACCGCGACGTAGCTTGACGCCAATGATCAATTGAAGATGTGCAAGCATGCGATCGTCCATGTCAAATGACTGGCCGCCGTAGTGTAGTTTTCCCATGTGGTCCTCCCCGCAGAACCGTAGCGTGCCAGTCTGGCGAATCGTCGGGGTTGACACGGCCCACGGTTTGGTGGCCGCGACTCACAGCATGTCGAGCGGGTCCAGCGACGACTGCACCCACCACGATTCCTCGACCTCCGCCACGCCAGTGGCGGGCTCGTCCTCGACATGCGTGACCTCGATGGACAGGCTCATTCCGGGCGAGACGAGAACGCTGAAGGTTCGTTCGGGTGTGCGCACGATCTCCACAAACCCTCCCCCGTCACGCACCTGCGCCGTAATCCGGCCCATGACGGTTTCGGCGTCATGGTCCGGCGGGAGGATGTAATCGCGTCCGTCGATCCTGATCCTGGCCTGAATCATAGGCTCCTCGTTTCGATTCGCACTCCAGTCTCGACCTCAGGAACTCTCAGGAACACACCCTTGACGCCTGCGCAACCTCGCCGCATAAAACAAGAGTCGCTAGCCGATCCGACGACCTAGTTGTGTCGACGTTGCGGTGGAGGATCCAGCACGACGCACGCCCTCCCTCCGTCTTCGAGGAAGTTGGGTCGTTTCCACGACCCCTACTCGAGGTGCCAGCAGATCGCCCGTGAGAGCCCTGGAGGCCCGGTTCCCTGCGACGGTGTTCGAAGACGTCGCACCGGGAACCGGAAGCCGCGCGGGGGAAACGGCTCGCGATCAGTGTGCACTGTCGGTGGCGCAAAGGGAAGACCCCTGTCCCTGACAGGAAGGTCCCACACCCTTCGGACCGCGATGAGTTCAGACGGTAGCCGGCTGGGCATAGGCTCCCGTGCCTGACGAGGCGCATCATCGCAACACGTAACGCACCTAGCTCTTCCCCTTTACAGTCAGAGTGTTCGCGTCGGCTCAACAATTCAAGCCAGCCCGGTCATCAGAAACGATGAGTCAACGGGCGGGGCGCTCACCGTTATCGTTTGTCGATTTGGTTTCGCTTCAGTCGATCGGCTGGAACTCGTTGAGTCGCCAGGTCTGGTCGAACCAGGGCTCGAGTGGCCCGTAGATGCGGAAGAGCTGGAACCAGGCCTTGCCGGGGATTGTCTCGACCCAGTTCGATTCCCTCCCCTCCGGTGCGGTGGGTCCGAAGTACAGGTCGTACGAGCCGTCGTCATTGGCCTGTACCTTGCCATCGTTGCTCGCCACGGCGGGATACGGCGTCGAGGGGACGACCAGCAGTGACCGTGTTTGGGTGTCGTAGACGTCGACGGCCCAGAAGTTCTTCGCGGGCGGGTTCGCGTCCACGTGTAGGCGGTACGTGCGGCTGCCGTCGAGCAGGTCTCCGTTCTCGTCGTGCACCGTGTAGGCGTACGCGGAGCCGGCGCCGATCTGGGCATGCGCCATCGCCGGGGTGATGACCGTGGCGAGGTAGTGGAACTGGGTTCTGGCGTCGAGCAGGCGCGCCCCGCCGCGGAGGAACTCGTAACTGCCGCCCACGAAGCCGTTGCGCCAAGAGCCGTAGAGCACCGCATCGGGGTCACGGGGTGCGTACGCGATGACGCGTGCGATGCCTGCGGCGATCGGCGCGGCGTTCTCGAGGATGCCCCTCAGCCGGGCGTCGGGCGCGAAGTGCTGCCCATGCACGATGCCGATGCCAGCGAGCTGCCCGGCCCGTTCGGGGTCGAGTGCCTCGATCGGCTCCTCTTGCACGAGTTCGGCGACCTCTTCGTAGAACGAGAAGTCGTTGGCGTGCACGGTGTTGATCGCCAGCTCTGAGAGGTTGATGAACTCGTTCGCTTCGGGGCTCTCGGAGTGCGCCAGCGGATAGGTGCGGGTCTGCTTCATGGCCGGCACACCGCCGAGGGCACGCAGCACGACGAAGTTCGTGTACGTGGGCGTGCGGTACGTGAAATAGCCGTCGGGCACGTCGCCGTCGTAGCCGGGCGGGAGGAACAGGTACTTGCCGCCGGCTCCTCTATCGGGCCCGGCGATGCCCATATCGGCCACGTACCTGAACCAGAAATCATCGACCACGCAGAGCGATTGCGGTGGCGCCTCGATCACGGTGGGGCCCCAGGCCCTCAGGTCGAGCATCGTCACGCCGTAGGTCGTCTCGGTGTTCGGGGTCAGGTACAGCGCCTTCGACGTCGCCCGCGGCTCCGTGATGCCGATCTGGCGGGCCGTGCCGATGCCAGCGGCCCGGAGGCCGTTGCGGAACGCCACGAGCGACGCGCCGGGCACGGCATTCAGGAACACCTCGATCGCCCGCATGAGGTCGAGCGCGTCGTACGCTGTCGCGACGGTGTCGGGCAGCGGCAGCCCGTCGAAAAAGCGAAACTCCCCAAACGGAGATGAAACAGTGTCAGCCGTACTCAGCGATGCCACCGCCTGCGCCATCTCGTCGGTGCTGAACCCACTGCGGTTCCGATCGGACATGCATCCCCCAAGCGATGTTCGCGCCTACCACTGCGGTGGGCCTCGCGGTCGCGCACCCAATTGACGACCGATGCCCAAGATACGTCTGCACGCTCGCTCCCGACTCACCCAAACAGCATGAGATGACGTCACAGGCCAGCAGCGGGGTCGTTGATGACGAGCCCGTTCGAACTCTGCCGTGCGGGGTCAACGACCGGGGGTCCGCAGCGGATGGCATCACGCCTTCTCTTTTTCGACACCCTCTTGGAGGTTTTACGCGTCCAGGCACGGGTAGCGTTCAGCGTTAAACGCCGCTAGACCGCTGGATCGGGGATGCCATGGCGCACGTGGCGGACGGTGAGCACGAGATCAAGCACGCAGAGCCCGGCGACGAGGAGGAGGCATCCTTTGGCCACGGAGTCGGCGTAGGGCTGTACGAAGATCGGACCGGCCGCGACCCACCAGACGAGCAGGACGACCCAGAGCACGTTCCCGACGATGGCGAGCAGCCTGGTCGTGCGCGTCCAGCGCCCCGCGACGAGGACGGCGATCATGCTCGCGAACGTCGCCGCCCAGAGCAGAAGCGCCCACGGAGCCCGCGTCTCCAGGAAGCCCTCGTCGATCACGAACGCGTCGAGTAGCGTCTGCGGCAGCCCGGGCCACCACGTGGCGAGGTTGATCGCGGCCACCAGTGCTGCGATGCCCACGAGGGCGGCCGCGATCGCGAGCACGTAGAGCGGGCGACGGATGCTGTCGCGGTCGAGCATCGCCGCCGCTCGGGGCGTCCACTCCGGAGCATCACCGCCGCCGCGATCACCGCCGCGACGATGCTCAACGAGACGAGCAGACCGGGCCACCAGAACGCCCCGAGCCCTGCGGACAGCCACCATGTTCCGAGCCGACTGAGCCAGTCGTCGCCGGCGCCGGTCGCGGGGGCGGTGTAGGTCGCGATGAGCGTGATCACCCACTGGACCGCCACGCCGACGAACGAGATCCAGGCGAAGCGAGGCGCGTCCGCGGGTCGGATGATCGTGAACCCGGCCGGCCGGTAGCGGTCGGCCACCTCGGCGGGACGCCCGAAATCCGCGAGCAGGTCGAGCGTCGTCGCGGTGGCGGGCACGCTGTCGCCGGCGCGGCCGCGCAATTCCTCGGTGAGCAGCGAGCGCAGTTCGAACCCGACGTCGGCGCGCTGCCTCCTCGGCAGATGGCGCACGACTTCGGCGACGTAGGACTCGATGAGGGCATCCGGCTTCATCGCTACTCCCCTTCCAAGAGCGCGGACATCACGGTCGCGAGAGAGGCCCACGATTCGGACAGCTCTCGGTAGAGCTCGGCGCCGATGGTGCTGAGCGAGTAGTACCGACGCGGCGGGCCGTTCTCCGCCTTCCACCGTGAGGCGAGGAGGCCTTGCGCCTCCAGCCGTCGCAGCAGGGGGTACAGCGTGCCTTCTTCGATCGGCATCCCGCGCTTGGCGAGCGCCTGCCGCAGCGAGTAGCCGTACTGCTCCTCGCGTAACTGGGACAGCACGGCGAGCACGAGGACGCCCTTGCGAAGGTCCTGCTCGTGCTTCGCGATCGCTACCATGCGGCATACATTACATAGCACCACACAGTAATACAAGCACGCTTACGCGGATGCACGCCGAGTGACTAGCGCGTCGCTCAAGCGCTCGGGTCTTGAGGGTAGAGGGTCGTTGTGGCGGCCCAGTGGGTCCGATATCCAGTGGGTCGTCCAGATCGAGCATCCGCGATTCGGATGCTGGGTGAACGTTGACGTCGGGTTGTGACTCCGACTCGACACGACGCCGCACCTACCGTCGGATTGCGCGGTCAAGGTTGCGTTCGAGCATCTTGACCTCGTCGATGACCTCAGCCTGCGGATGGCGCTCCAGCTCAGCTCCACCATGGATGACGAAGATCGCGGGCGAATGCTCGATGAGGCCGCTGTGGCGCTCGCCACTTTCCTCCGTCGTCATGGCTTTGCGCGGGTCGCGGAGGCCTACCGTGCAGGGCGCTTTCAGGCGGGGTTCGTTCGTTGGGACGCACGTGCGCCTCTCGAAAACGACGCACGTTGAGCGATCAGTCGGGGCACGGGTCACCCACTTTCCGCGGCGGTCGCCGCAGGGCGGTGAGTTTCCACCACCCACTCGCCTCTGCGCGAGCAGTATTCGATCGGCGCCCGTTCCCTCTTGGTTTGACACGCGGCGCGGGGCGCGGGGATCATTCGTTCATGCATCCCTCCACGGCGCCAGAAGACGGCCGTCGCGCGCTTCCATTGCTGCCCACTTGCGGTCTGATCATCGTCGATCTCGCCGGGGTGATCGTGGATGTCAACACGGCGGTCCTCGAATGGACGGGAAGTGAATCCGGCGAGCTCATCGGGCACCCGCTCGAGAGCTTCCTGACCCTGCGCATGCCGCTCGTAGGCGCTGACGGGCTCCGCCCGACGGACGCAACCCTGCATGGCACATCGGGCATCGTCCGACCGGTCGTCGTCGGGGCACTTGATGACATCTCGGCCGACGAAGGCATGCGGATCGCGGTGTACGACGTCTCGGAGAGAACCGCATTCGCGCTCGGCTTCCATGGCGCCGAGGCCAAGACCGAACGAGCACGTCGGCGGTTGCAAATCCTGTTGAATGCGGCTGTGGGATTCGGTGCGGTTCGAGCAGAGACCGAGGCCGCGGAACTGCTCGTCGATGTCGCGCAGCGCGCGTTCGCGGCGACGTTCGTGAGCGTACATCTGCGCGAGCCGGACGGGGTTCAGCAGGTCGCCGGTGTGAATCCGCTGGCGCCGCGCTGGCCGGCAGGGTTTGCGCCTGCCGGTGCGTTCACGTTGGCCGGTGGCCAGGTGCTCGTCGTGCGATCCCCCGAGGATGCTGACCGGTATGTGCCGGGAGCGGTAATGAGCGCCGCATATCGCGCCTCCGGAATCGAGGCGGCCATCGCCTCGCCGATTCAGTCGAAGGGCGAATCGATTGGGTCGATGATCTGCTATTTCGATCACCCACGGGAGTTCGACGAAGAAGCGGTGCCGCTGGCGGAAGCTCTCACGAACCAGGCGGCTCAGGCCATCGCCCGCGTCCGCCTCGAGGAATCACTACGACGAGCGGCGATGCACGACGAAGTCACTGGCCTGCCCCGCCGGCGACTTTTCGAGGAGGACGTCACGCAGACACTGCTCTCGAACTTCCCGGTAGTCGCGGTGATCTTCGCCGATCTCGACGGCTTCAAGGCGGTGAATGACTTGCTCGGACATGCTGCCGGCGATGACCTGCTCAGGGAAGTGGGCATCAGGTTGCGCGGGGTGATTCGCGAGCACGACATCCTCGGACGCTTCGGTGGCGATGAGTTCATCATCGTGGCAGCGGTCGACCACCCTGCCGACGCCGAGGTCCTCGCCGAGCGCATCCGAGCATCCGTGGCCGAACCCTACGACGAACTCCCCGCGGAGCTCTCGATCACGGCAAGCATCGGGGTCGTCACGGTCGAATACCCCGAAAGCCCGGTCATCATCGACCAACTCATCCGAGCAGCCGACCACGCGATGTACGACGCGAAGCTCTCCGGCGGCGGCCGCGTCGTCACC
>NZ_WJSP02000095.1 GCF_009720255.1 Agromyces humi
CCGTCACCGACCCCGAGACGGCGGGGCTGCTTCCGGTCGGCTTCGTGTCGGGTGCCGCGGCCGGGCGGTGGCTGCCCGCGACGGTGGTCATGCTGGCGGCGAACGGGGTGCTCGCCATCGAGGATCGCCGCGGCATCCGGGGGAGTGATGCGGGTGGTGCCAGCGCTGCGGATGCCGCGAGCGCAGCGGATGCCGCCGACGCAGACGCTCGCGCGGGCGCCGGTGCTCGGCCCGCGCTCGCTACGGCCGCCGAGGCCAAGCACATCCGCCTGGTGTACGACGGCGAGTCCCCGCTCCCGATGTTCCGCGCGGACGCCGAGGCGGGCGACCGCTCCGACGGAACCCTGCTGGCCATGCTCGCCCCCGGTCTCTCGGGCGGATCCCTCACGCTCCGTCCCGGGGCGAGCGTCGAGGTGGATCGCGTCGTCAAGGACAACGGGCCGCTCGTGACAGTGACGCGCGAGGGATTCCGCGACGCGGCCGACTGGTATCGCGAGCCGCGCCCGGTCGCCCGGCTGCGTGCGGCGACCGTCGGAGGCATCGCGGGCGTGGCCCTCGGACTGTTCGCGCTGAGCTTCGGCGACGACGCCACGAACTCGATCGCGTGGAGCGCGGTGCTGATCGGTGGGGTGTCGCTCGTGATTCGCGTGTTCCTCCCCCGGTTCCTCCCGCTGAACGACGCCGGACTGCACCTGCGCGAGCGCGCCAACGAACTGCGCGAGGTCGTCGCGGGCACTGAGGTCACGACCACCGCGATGGGCCAGAGGCTGCTGCCGTGGGCGGTGCTCTTCGACGAGGCATCCGTGCTGCGCCGCTTCGCCGAGGAATCAGCCGCATCGGATGCCCCGCCCGCCTGGTATCGGTCCACGGCGCCGTTCTCCGCCGACCGACTCGTGTCCTGCCTCAGCATCATGTCGGCGCAGCTGTCGCAGCCCATCGTGGTCGGTGGCGGCACGCTTCGTCGCACCGAGGACTCCCGTTTCGGCGTGCCGATGATCGGCGATACGCGGTGGGGGTGGGGCGGAGGCTACCTCGCCGGCGATGGCGGCGGCTGGGGCGCGGGCTTCGGCGGCGGCGGCGGCGCGTTCGGTGGCGATGGCGGCTTCGACAGCGGCGGCGGTGCCGGCGGCTACGGCGATGGCGGCGGGTTCGGCGGGTTCGAAGGCGGTGGCGGTGGCGGTGGCGACGGCGGCGGCGGGAACTGACTCGTCCTCCACAGGCGATTGGTGGACGGGAGAATACACAGGCTGACCGGCCCTTTTGGACCGATTCGAATGTCAGTGGGTGCCACCAGAATGAACCCATGACCGGCATCCCCGACGCGCTCGAGCAGCTCCGCTCGACGCTCGGCGAGGTGCTGCGGTTCGATGGAGGCGCCCGCCTTTCCGACGACGACCTGATCACGGCGATGCGTGCGCTCGAGTCGCTGGGCCGTCTCATCGATGCGCACCGGGCCGCATTCGCGGGCGAGGTCGGCGAGCGCTCGCGGGCCGAGCTCGGCGACCAGCGCCTGTCAACGCGACGCGGGTGCCGATCCGCCGCCGAGCTCGTCGAACGGGTCACCCAGGTGTCGGCCTTCGAGGCGCGCCGACGCATCTCGCTCGGATCGGCCACGCGGGCGCGCGTCGGCTTCTCGGGTGAATCGATCGATCCTGAGTTCCCGGCGGTCGCTGCGGCGCTCGCTGCGGGTGAACTCGGCAGCGATGCCGCCGGCACGATCATCCGCGAACTCGACCGTGCCCGGTCGCATGCCGATCGTCTCGCCTTCGCGGCCGCCGAGCAGGCGCTCGTGGCCGAGGCGCTCGGTCGCGGCGACGGCGGTCCGGTACGTTGCACGTCCGACGAGCTGCGGGTGCAGGCGCAGGCGTGGTCGACATTCCTCGATCAAGACGGCCGCGAGCCCGACGATGAGCGAGCGATGCGCCGCCGCGGGCTTCGGCTCGGTCGGGCGCGCGACGGGCTCATCCCGCTCTCGGGCGAACTCATGCCCGAGGTCGCGGCGAGGCTCACCCGTCTCTTCGACGCGCACCTCTCGCCCCGCGCCGGCCTCGGCTTCCACACCGACGACGAGCGCGCGAGCTTCGCCGAGTCGGGCGAGCAGCGCACCGCCGACCAGCAACGGCACGACGTGCTCGCCGCCGCGCTCGACACCGCCGCCCGGTCGGGCGAGCACCCGACCATCGGCGGTGCCGCGCCGACGGTGCTCGTGAGCGTGCGAGCCGCCGACCTTGCTGCGTCTCGGGGCGTGGCGCACGCCGACGGCGTCGATCTCCCGATCTCGCTGCGGGCGGCGCGGCACATGATCTGCACGGGCGGCACCCAGTCGATCGTCTTCGACGACGACGGTCGCGTCATCCGGCTCGGCTCACCCGAACGCTGCTTCACCCCGCACCAGCGCCGGGCGATCACCGTCCGCGATGGCGGATGCCTCATTCCCGGATGCTCCGTGCCGGCAGCCTGGTGCGAGATCCACCACGTCATCCCCGACGCCGACGGTGGCCCCACCCACCCCGACAACGGCGTGCTGCTCTGCTGGTTCCATCACCGCACCATCGACACGTCGGGCTGGGGCATACGGATGCAGCGGGGCGTGCCGCACATCCGCCCGCCTGCCTGGCTCGACCCGGGCGGCGGCTGGCGCCCGGTCACGAAGTCCCCGACGCGGCTCGCCGACCAGCGCGATCGGCGGCGAGAGAAGCAGCCTGCCGCGTGAGGGCGTGAGGGCGTGAGGGCGTGAGGGCGTTGGGCGTGAGGGCGTGAGGGCGTGAGGGTGTGAGGGCTTGAGGGCGTGAGGGCGTGCGGACGTGAGGGCGTTGGGCGTGATGCGCGAGGCGCGAGGCGTGATGGGAACACGCACGAGGGTGGGCGGATGCCGCGTGGCATCCGCCCACCCTGGAGGGGCCGCAGGGAGAAGGGACTCGGTGTTACATCACCCGCTTCAGCTTCTTCACCGCCTTCTCGACGAGCTTCGTCGCCTCCTTCACGTCGGACTTCGTCGCGGTCGAACCCGCCATCACGACGTCGCCGATCGCGACCGCCTCGTCGAGCGTGGCCAGCGAGGCATCGGTGTACAGGGAACGGTCGACGGATGCCGCAGCAGCGAGCGCCGCAGCCAGGTCCGACGTGTCGACGGGCACCGCAGCCGATGCCGCAACGAGACGCACGTCGTCGAGCACGCCCCACGCGCCCGCCGACAGGGCGAACGACGCCGAGATCTCCACGACCCCATCGGCACCCACCACCACGTTCGGCACCACGGCCGTGTGGAACTCGTTCCACGCCGTGAACGACAGCGGCGCGCTCACCGTGCCTGCCGACGTCGTCGCCGACAGCACCCGCGAATCACTCGCGGGAGAGCCCGTGCCCTGCGTCGTCGCCTGCAGCGAGTAGGTGCCCGCCGGCACGCCCGTGATGCGCTGCGTGGCCGACGCCGTGTAGGCGGTGCCGTTCCAGAAGGTGACGGCGTAGTCGCCGTCCGACGCGTCGCCCGTCTGGGTGCGAGCGGCCGGCCCGGTGAGAGTCCAGGCGCCCAGGTCAGCCGACTCGAACGACCCGTTCCGCACGAGGTTCGCCGCCAGCACGGTGACCGACGCCTCCACGGCGAGCCCCGTCGAGGTGGTGCCCGGGATCGTGTACTCGCCCGGCCCCCGGATCCAGGACACGGCGTTCGACCACGCGACCGACGGATGCTCTGTGGTGCCGTCGTTGTAGGTGACCGTGATCGCGGCGGGCAGCGACACCGGAGCGCCATCCGTCACCGACAGCGCGACCTGCTCGACCGACACGATCTCACGCGGAGCGACCGCGCCCGTGCGCGCGTACTCGAAGGTGCGCAGCGACTCGACGGGCGTGCCGTCCCACGCGAAGAGCGCCTGGTTGTCCCACGCCGACCCGCCGTAGTACTCGCCCACGTGCACCGGGTCGTAGTCGGATGCCGCCGACGTCGCCCACCCCGAACCGTCACGCTCCCACAGCAGGCGGTTCGCCTCGACGGCCGAGGGCGGACCGACCGGAAGCCACGCCGGCTCCCAGTAGAAGACGCCGATGCCCGCGTCGCCGACGGCAGAGACCGCCGCGATCACGTCGCGAAGCGCGGTGGCCTGCCCCTGCACGCTCGCGGGGTACTGGTCGGTGATGGTGTCCGCGCCGATCACGTTCGGGTAGCCGTCGCCGTCGTCGAGCGTGCGCGCCCACGACGTCTCGGCGACCACGACCTGCTTGCCGTACGTCGTGGCGATCTGCGACAGCACCGAGGTGAGGTTCTGCGTCGTGCCGTGCCAGTACGGGTAGTACGAGCTCGCGAACACGTCGTAGTCCACGCCGAACGACGCGAGGCCCGCGGCATACGTCGCGTAGCGTCCCGGCGTCTCGGGGTTGGTGAAGTGCACGGCCACGAGCGCGTCGGGCAGCACCTCGCGCACCGCCGCGCTGCCAGCCGAGACGAGTGCCGCGAACTGCGCGTCGATCGCGGTGCCCGCACGGGCGTGCCCTGCGATGCCGTTGTTCGTCTCGTTGCCGACCTGCACCATCGAGACGTCGACGCCCGCGTCCTCGAACGACTGGAGCGCGTCGGCCGTGAAGTCGTGCAGGGCGGTGACCGTCTCGGCATCCGTGAGCCCGGCCCACGCCTTCGGCGCGAGCTGTCGGGCCGGGTCGGCCCAGAAGTCCGAGTAGTGGAAGTCGACGAGCACGCTGAGCCCCGCCGCAGTCGCCCGCTCGCCGATCTCCACCGCGCGTGCGACGTCCACGTTGCCGCCACCATAGCCCCGGTCCGAGGCGTCGAACGGGTCGTTCCACACGCGGATGCGCACCGTGTTCACGCCGTCGTCGGCGAGCACGTCGAACAGGTCGGCCGGCGCACCCGACTCGTCGCGGAACACGACGCCGCTCTCCTCGAGCGACAGCACCGTCGACACGTCGACGCCGTTCACGAAGTCGGGCGCGAGCCCGTCGACCTTCTGCACGAAGATGCCCGCATCGACCGGGCCGTCGCCCGGGCCGGCCGGCTCCGACGCGACCGTCGACTCGGATGCCACGGCCGCCGACGCGCCCGCGGGCGCCGCGACCAGGGTGGCGAGCGCCGCCGCGAACGCGACGACCCCTGCTCGTCTGAACTGTCTCTGCACGATCCGTGCTCCCTCTGGGTTCGGCAGCCTCGTGGGTCGCCGCCCGTGAGGGCGAACGGGTCCGCGACGCTGCGGTGTCGTTCCGTCCGGGCGGACCGAACGCGGTGGTGATGTGGAGTTGTGGGCAGCCCGCGGAGTGCTCAGTCCGCGAGGCGGATGACCCTCGTGGCACCTGCCCGCACGAGGGTCGCGGCATCCGTCACGTCGCCGGTCGCGACATCCGCGCCCGGCGCATCGATCACGGCATCGCGCTCGGCGTGGTTGATCGCGACGAGGTAGCGCGTGCCGTCGTCGGCGACGCGGATGACGCGCTCGAGGCCCGTCGGCGGCGGCACCACCGTCAGCCCGGCATCGGCGAGCACGTCGTCGATGAACGCGCCGAGGGTCGCCCCCTCGAATCGCGTCGAGAGGTACCAGGCCGACCCCTCGCCGAGCGCGTTGCGGGTGATCGCGGGGCGCCCGGCCGCGGGACCGTCGATGAAGTGCTCCACGGATGCCGCGCCCTCGAGCACGATCTCGTCGGTCCAGACCGTGCCCGTCGCCCCGCCCGTGACGGCGACACGGCCACCCTCGCGGAGCGGCTGGAACTCCTCGATCGTGAGCCCGAGCACGTCGCGCAGACGCCCCGGGAACGGCCCGGGCGGCACCGCGTCGGACTCGTCGACGATGCCCGAGAAGTACGACACGGCGAGCGTGCCGCCTCCCTCGACGTAGCCGCGCAGGTTCGCCGCCGACGCCTCGTCGAGCAGGTAGAGCGACGGCGCGAACACCGCCGCGTAGCCCGTCAGGTCCTGCGACGGGTGCACGAAGTCGACCGTCACGCCGAGCTTCCACAGCTCGGCGTAGAACGCCTCGAGCCGCTCGCGGTGCGAGAGGTCGACCGACGGCCGCCACTCGAGCTCCTGCGCCCAGAACGACTCGGTGCTCCAGACGATGGCGACGGATGCCTCGACGCGGCTGCCGCGCAGCTCCGACAGGTCGCCCACCAGGTCGCCGAGCGCGACGACCTCGTTCCACACCCGCGACGTGCGACCGGCGTGGGGGAGCATCGCGGAGTGGAACTTCTCGGCGCCGAACCGGCTCGCTCGGAACTGGAAGAACATGATCGCGTCGGCGCCCCGCGCGAGGTGCGACATGCTGTTGCGGGCGAGCTCGCCCGGGCGCTTCGCGACGTTGCGCGGCTGCCAGTTCACGGCAGACGTCGAGTGCTCCATGAGCACCCACGGCCTGCCGCCGGCGAGGGATCGGGTGAAGTCGGCGTCCATCGCGAGCATCACGTGCGCGTCGGCGCGCGAGGCGGTGAGGTAGTGGTCGTTCGAGACGAGGTCGACCTCGGGCGCCCAGCGCCAGTAGTCGATCGCCGGGCAGCTCGTGGCCATGAAGTTCGTGGTGATCGGCTGCGTCGCGTGCCGGCGGATCGCGTCGCGCTCGAGCACGAAGCACTCGAGCAGCGCGTCGGAGGAGAACCGCTTGAAGTCGAGCTGGTGCGCCGGGTTCGACACGCTCGCCGACTGCCGCGGGGCATCCACCTCGTCCCACGCGCCGTACACCTGGCCCCAGAACGTCGTGCCCCACGCGGTGTTGAGCGCGTCGAGCGAGCCGTAGCGTCGCTCGAGCCAGCGCCGGAAATTGCGTACGGATGCCTCGTCGAAGCTCTCGGAGACCGGAGCCCCGTACTCGTTGTGCACGTGCCACATCACGACCGCGGGGTGGTGCGCGTACCGCTCGGCCAGCCGCTCGGCGATTGCCGCGGCCGCACGCCGGTACTCGGGCGAGCTCGGCGACACGATGCCGCGCGAGCCGAACCCGAGCGTCACACCCTCGCGGGTCACGGGACGCGCCTGCGGATAGGCCTTCCAGAACCAGGCCGGCGGCACGGTCGTCGGCGTGCCGAGGTCGACGTCGATGCCGGCACCCGCGAGCAGGTCGAGCACCTCGTCGAGGAACGCGAAATCGTACGAACCTTCGCGCGGCTCGAGCAGCGCCCACGAGAAGATGCCGACGCTCACGAGGTTCACCCCGGCCTCGCGCATGAGCTCGATGTCCTCGAGCCAGGTCTCACGCGTCCACTGCTCGGGGTTGTAGTCGCCGCCGAAGCGGATCGCCGAGGTGCCGGGGATCCACCCGCTGCGCGCTGCGGCGTCAGCGGCGGCATCGGCCGCCGCATCGGGGGCGGCAGCCGTGTGGGGCGCGGTCTTCGAAGGCATGGAGCGTTCTCCCTTGAAACTGTGTGCGGTCACAGTTGTAACACAGCAGCACCCCGCCGCGCCATCCGCAGACTCAGGAGTTGACACGAAAGCTGGCCTGTGCGTTACTGGGATCGCTCACAGGCACAGCGCAGTCCTTCTCGATCGCGCACCGCCCACGGGGCATCCGCAATCACAGCTTTCGACAAGGAGGACGAATGCGTGCAGCATTCCGCACTGGCGCCATCGCCGCCGTTGCAGCCGCGGCGCTGATCATGACGGGCTGCTCGGCCGATGCCGGCTCTGAGGGCAGCGCCGACGACCCGGTGGAGCTCACCTACTGGGCCTGGGCGCCCAACCTCGACAAGGTCGTCGACATCTGGAACGACCAGAACCCCGACATCCAGGTCACCGTGAACAAGCAGGACGGCGGCGACCCCGCCATCACCAAGCTCCTCACCGCCATCAAGGCCGGCAGCGGCGCGCCCGACCTCATCCAGGCCGAGTACCAGAAGATCCCGACGCTCGTGTCGAGCGACGCGCTCGCCGATCTGGCGGGCACCGACGCGGCCGACCTCTCGGGCGACTTCCCCGACAGCGCCTGGGACTCCGTGACCCTCGGCGGCGACGCGCTCTACGCGATCCCGCAGGACACCGGCCCCATGATGTTCTTCTACCGCGACGACATCTTCACGCAGCTCGGCCTCACGGTGCCCACCACCTGGGACGAGTACGCCGCGACCGCCCGCGCCCTGCACACCGCAGACCCCACGAAGTACCTCGGCACGTTCTCGTCGAACGACGCCGGCTGGTTCGCCGGGCTCTCGCAGCAGGCGGAGGCCGAGTGGTGGTCGATCGACGGTGACGCCTGGGGCGTCGGCATCGACGAGGAGCCCACCCAGCAGGTCGCCGACTACTGGGGCGGCCTCGTCGAGGAGGGCGTCATCGACAACAAGCCGATGTACACCCCCGAGTGGAACGCGGCCCTCAACGACGGCACGCAGGCCGGCTGGCTCGGCGCCGTCTGGGGTCCGGGCGTGCTGAGCGGCAACGCCGCCGACACCGCCGGCCTCTGGAAGGCCGCGCCGCTGCCCAACTGGGGCTCCGACGTGTCGAACGGCAACTGGGGCGGCTCGTCCACGGCGGTCACCTCGCAGTCCGAGCACGTCGACGCCGCGGTGAAGTTCGCCACCTGGCTGAACACCGACCCCGAGGCCGTGCAGGCGCTGGTCACCGAGACCGGCATCTACCCCGCGTCGACGGATGCCGCGGCATCCGCCCTGACTGAGGCGCCCGAGTTCTTCAGCAACCAGCCCGACTTCTACGACGTCGCCGCTGAGGCCGCGCAGGCCGTCGCGCCGTTCCAGTACGGACCGAACGTGAACGTCACGTTCAGCGCCTACAACGACGAGTTCGCGAAGGCCGCCGAGTCGAAGACGCGCCAGGCGTTCCTCGACGCGGTCGCCGCCATGCAGCAGATCACCGTCGACGACCTCGAGTCGAGCGGCTTCACCGTCGCGAAGTAGCCGACGGCGAGGGGGTGCCGGATGCCGGTGCCCCCTCGTCCCGGCCGCGAGCTCCAGGAACCAGGAAGGACCCGACGATGACCGCAACGGTCGCAACCCCGCGCAGCGGCGCCGGCCGCGGCGCCGGCCGCAGCGCCACCCGGCGCCCCGCCGGCCGACGTAGCGCGACACGACGCCACCTCACGCCGTGGATGATGCTCGCCCCCGGCATCGTGCTGTTCACGGTGTTCATGGCGGCGCCGATCCTCTACACGGTCGTGCTCTCGTTCCAGAAGGAGATGGTGAAAGGGCTCGGCCTCGGCTCGGGCGCCAAGACGCGCACGTTCGCCGGATTCGAGAACTACGTCGCCACCCTCACCGATCCCGAGTTCCTCGCGAGCGTCGGGCGCGTACTGCTCTACGGCGTCATCCTCGTGCCGACCATGCTCGGGCTGGCGCTGCTGTTCTCGCTGCTGCTCGACGCGCGCCGCACGGGTGCGAAGGGCTTCTCGCGGGTCTCGATCTTCCTGCCCTACGCGGTACCCGCCGTGATCTCGTCGCTGCTCTGGGGCTTCCTCTACCTGCCGGCCGTCAGCCCGTTCTACTGGATCTTCGAGCAGCTCGGCTGGGACGACGTGCCGTCGCTCCTCTCGCCCGGGCTCGTTATCTTCGCGATCGCGAACATCGGCCTCTGGGGCGGCGTCGGCTTCAACATGATCGTGATGTACACGTCGCTCAAGGCCGTGCCCACCGAGATCTACGAGGCCGCACGCATCGACGGGGCATCCGAGCGCCAGATCGCCCTGCGTATCAAGGTGCCGATCATCATGCCCGCGCTCATCATGACCGCCCTGTTCTCGATGATCGCGACGCTGCAGGTCTTCGCTGAGCCGACCACGCTGCGGCCCCTCACGAACAGCCTCTCGACCACGTGGTCGCCCCTCATGTACGTGTACCGCGACGCGTTCACCCGCGACGACATCTACTCGGCAGCCGCGACCTCGGTGATCATCGCCGTCGCGACGTTCGCCATCTCCTTCTTCTTCCTCCGCGTCGTGCAGCGACGCGCCTTCGGCCAGGAGGACTGAGTCATGACAAGGACCGAGCCGTGACCATCACCAACCAGACCCGCGCGGTCGTGCTGCCCGAGCTCACCGAGGCATCCGAGGACCGTCGCACCCTTCGTCGTGCCGGTCGCCGCGGTCGCGGTGGCGCAGGCGGTGCCGCCGGTGCCGGACGAGACCAGCGGATGCCGCTCGCCGTCGGCTCCACGGCCGTGCTGCTGCTCGGTGCGCTGTACTGCCTGCTGCCCGTCGCCTGGGTCGTCATCGCCTCGACGAAGGACGCGTCGGAGCTGTTCTCCACGTTCACCTTCGCGCCCTCGACCCACCTCTGGGACAACATCGTCGAGCTCACGAACTACCGCGACGGCCTCTACTGGCGGTGGATGCTGAACACGGCGATCTACGCCGGCTTCGGCGCGATCGTGTCGACGTACGTGTCGGCGCTCTCGGGTTACGCGCTCGCGAAGTACACGTTCCCCGGCAAGGGCGTCGTGTTCAAGGTGCTGCTCATGGGCGTGCTCGTACCCGGCGTCATCGTGGCGATCCCGCAGTACCTCCTGCTCGCGCAGGTCGGCCTCACGAACACGTACTGGTCGGTGCTGCTGCCGCAGCTCATCAGCCCCTACGGCATCTACCTCGCCCGCATCTACGCGGCCGCCGCCGTGCCGACCGACATCATCGAGTCGGCCCGCACCGAGGGGGCAGGGGAACTCTTCATCTTCCACCGCATCGCGCTGCCCATGATGGGGCCGGGACTCGTGACGATCTTCCTGTTCCAGTTCGTCGCCGTCTGGAACAACTTCATGCTGCCCTACATCATGCTCGGCAACGACGAGCTCTTCCCGATCACGGTCGGCCTCTCGGGGCTGCTCAACCAGGGCGCGTCGCTGCCCGCGATGTACACGCTCGTCATCACGGGCGCCCTGCTCTCGGTTCTCCCGCTGATCGTGCTGTTCCTCGTGCTGCAGCGCTACTGGCGCGTCGACCTCGCGGCCGGCGCCGTGAAGGCGTGAGCGGGGCGGATGCCGCGGAGCGGGCGGATGCCGCAGGGTCCCCGTCCGACGCCGGCAGCGCGGTCGGC
>NZ_WJSP02000096.1 GCF_009720255.1 Agromyces humi
CGCGCTCCACGCGCACGTAGCGGCTCGGGATGGCGACGCGGAGGACGTCGCTCGCGTTGCCCGCGGCACGGTCGGCGACCGCCCGGGCAAGGGCCCAGACCTCGGGCACCAGCAGCGGGACCTCGGACACGACGTCCTCGACCTCGCTCAGCGCGCCGCCGTACTCGCTCTCGTCCACGAGCTCGACGAGCCAGCCGTTCGCGATGCGTCCGCCGGTGCGGAGCGGCACCCGCACGCGCACCCCCGGACGCGCGGAGGCACGCAGGCGTTCGGGAACCGAGTAGTCGAAGAGCTGGTCGAGCTGCGGCAGCGGCGAATCGACGAGCACCCTGGCGACGGGGCCGCCCGCCACGTCAGAGCCCGGCGGCAGCGCGGAGGTCGTCGACGCGGTCGAGCCGCTCCCAGGTGAACTCGGGAAGCTCCCGGCCGAAGTGCCCGTAGCTCGCCGTCTTCGCGTAGATGGGCCGCAGCAGGTCGAGGTCGCGGATGATCGCGGCGGGACGGAGGTCGAACACCTCCCGGATGGCGCCGATGATGCGCTCGTCGGGCACGTGCGCCGTGCCGAACGACTCGACGTAGAGGCCGACCGGTGCGGCCTTGCCGATCGCGTACGCCACCTGCAGCTCGAGGCGGTCGGCGAGCCCCGCCGCCACGGCGTTCTTCGCGACCCACCGCATGGCGTACGCCGCCGAGCGGTCGACCTTCGACGGGTCCTTGCCGCTGAACGCGCCACCCCCGTGCCGGCTCGCGCCGCCGTAGGTGTCGATGATGATCTTGCGGCCCGTGAGACCGGCGTCGCCCTGCGGCCCGCCGATCTCGAAGCGGCCGGTGGGATTGATGAGCACCGCGAGGTCGGGACGTGCCAGCTCGACCGTGTCGAGCACGGGGCGGATCACGAGTTCCTCGACCTCGGCTCGAAGCTGCTCGGTGGAGACGGCCGGAGAGTGCTGCGTCGAGAGCACCACCGTCTCGATGGTGCGCGGCACCTGCCCGTCGTAGCCGACGGTCACCTGCGTCTTGCCGTCGGGGCGAAGGTAGTCGAGCTCGCCCTGCTTGCGCACGGTGGCGAGCCGCTCGGCCAGTCGGTGCGCGAGCCAGATGGGCACGGGCATGAGCTCCGGCGTCTCCCGCGTGGCGTAGCCGAACATGATGCCCTGGTCGCCGGCGCCCTGCATGTCGAGCGCGTCGACGCTGGCCCGCTCGCGCGCCTCGAACGCGTGGTCGACGCCCTGCGCGATGTCGGGCGACTGCCCGCCGATCGACACGGAGACGCCGCAGGAGCGGCCGTCGAACCACACGTCCGACGAGTTGTAGCCGATCGACGTCACCCGTTCGCGCACGATCGCCGGGATCTCGACGTACCCGGAGGTCGTCACCTCGCCGGCGACGTGCACGAGTCCCGTCGTCACGAGCGTCTCCACCGCGACCCGGCTGTGCGGGTCGACCGTGAGGAGGGCGTCGAGGATCGAGTCCGAGACCTGGTCGCAGATCTTGTCGGGATGGCCCTCGGTGACCGATTCGGAGGTGAAGAGTCGGAGTGCGCTCATGTGGTCCCGTGTTCCTTCGTGGTGTCGGCGGCGACCGCCGAGGTCGTCGATACCGAGACAACCACGTCGAGGATGACATGGGCCACTGATGATTTCGTTCCGTGTGCTCGTGTGACGATCTCGCCGTCGGGCCCGATCACGACGACGCGGTTCTCGTCGCTCGCGAAGCCCTCGGTCCAGCCGACCCGGTTCACGACGAGCACGTCGGCGCCCTTCGCCTCGCGCTTCGCCCGGCCGAGGGCGAGGAGTCGCTCGTCGTCGGGCTCGGTCTCTGCCGCGAAGCCGACGAGCAGCGTGCCGTCGTGCGGCGCGTGTCCGAGGCCGGCGAGGATGTCGGGGTTGCGCACGAGCTCGAGCGTCATGCCGCCCTCCCCGGCGTCCTTCTTCAGCTTCGACTCGCTCACGTCAGCGGGACGGTAGTCGGCGACGGCCGCGGCCATGATGACGACGTCGGCGCCGCGTGCGGCATCCGTCACCGCCTGCTGCAGTTCGAGCGCAGTCGAGACCTGGCGGACGTCGCAGCCGGCCGGGTGGGCGACCTCGAGGTTCGCCGCGATGAGCGTGACGTCGGCTCCGCGCGCGCGCGCCGCCTCGGCGATCGCGACGCCCTGCTTGCCGCTGGAACGGTTGCCGAGGAAGCGCACGGGATCGAGCGGCTCGCGCGTGCCCCCTGCCGTGACGACGACGCGGCGACCGGCGAGGTCGTGTGGAGCGGTTGCCGCCGCCCGTTCGAGCGCCGCCGCGACGATGACGTCGGGCTCCTCCATGCGGCCCGGGCCGCTGTCGGCGCCCGTCAGCTGGCCCACGGCCGGACCCACGACCGTGACACCGCGCGCGAGGAGCGTGGCGATGTTGGCCTGGGTGGCCGGATGCCGCCACATCTCGGTGTGCATCGCGGGCGCGATGACGACCGGCGCCTCGCTGGCGAGCACGGTGTTGCCCAGGAGGTCGTCGGCGAGGCCGGTCGCGAGCTTCGCGATGGAGTTCGCCGTCGCCGGCGCGATCACGATGAGGTCGGCGGCCTGCCCGATCGCGACGTGGCGCACCTCGGCGACCCCTTCGTAGAGGTCGGTGTGCACCGGGTTGCGCGAGATCGCCTCGAGCGTGGGGCGACCCACGAACCGGAGCGCACCCTCGGTCGGCACGACGTGGACGTCGTGGCCCGCGAGCACGAGCGCGCGGACCACACCGACGGCCTTGTACGCCGCGATGCCGCCCGTGATGCCGACGACGATGTTGAGCGGCGACATCCGGGCCGTGCTATTCGCCGATGGGGCGGAGCCGGAGCTTGTCCTCGTTGATCTCGTGGAGCGCGACCGACAGCGGCTTGTCGTCGATCGACGAGTCGACCAGCGGACCGACGTTGTCGAAGAGGCTGCCCTCGTGGAGGTCGGCGTAGTAGTCGTTGATCTGGCGGGCCCGCTTGGACGCGAAGATCACGAGCTGGTACTTCGAGTCGACCTTCGAGAGCAGGTCGTCGATGGGCGGGTCGATGATGCCGGACAGCTTCTCAGCCATGGACAGACTCCTTAGAACGGAACGTGCGCACGTCGGGTGCGCGGAAACTTTCGGCCCGGGCAGCTCAACGCCGACCCTTGCGAGGCCGCATCAAGTCTACGACCTTTTGCGCGGCCTCGCCGACGTCGTGGTTGACGACCTGGTGGTCGAACTCGTCGACGGCCGCCAACTCGACCTTCGCGGTCTCGAGCCGGCGCTGCTGCTCGGCCGGGCTCTCGGTGCCGCGACCGACGAGTCGGCGCACGAGCTCCTCCCACGTGGGAGGCAGCAGGAAGACGAGGGTCGCCTCGGGCATGGCCCGGCGCACGGAGCGCGCGCCCTGGATGTCGATCTCGAGCAGCACGCTGTTGCCCGCGGCGATCGCCTTCTCCACGGGACGACGGGGCGTGCCGTACCGGGAGGCGTTGTGGACCGTGGCCCACTCGAGCAGTTCGCCGGCCGCGATCATGCGGTCGAACTCAGCGTCGTCGACGAAGAAGTAGTGCTCGCCCTCGACTTCGCCCGGTCGAGGCGCCCGCGTCGTCGCCGACACCGACATCGACCTCACCTTCGACACCGGGCACCTGCTCGTGGGCGGCGGCGACCCGGTCACCGACTTCCCGCGCTGGCGCGACCGCATCAACCACGTGCACCTGAAGGACGCCGACCGGTCGGTGCTCCGCGCCGCCGAGGGTGCGGCCGACCCCATGAAGGAGATCTGGGCGAAGCGCGTGTTCGTGGCGCTCGGCGAGGGCGACCTCGAGGTCGACCGCATCGTCGACTCGATCGTCGCCGCCGGCTATGACGGCTGGCTCGTCGTCGAGCAGGACGTCATCCTGCAGGACGCGGCCGACGTCGACCGGGCCCGCGCCGACCAGGTCGCCAACCGCGAGCGACTCCGGCGGTGGTTCGCGTGACCGACGCCCGCGTCGCCGTCGCCGTCATCGGCCTCGGTGCGATCAGCCACAGCGTGCACCTCCCGCTCATCCGGCGCAACGCCGACCGCTTCGAGCTGACGGCGGTCGTCGACCTCTCGCTCGATCGCGCGCAGGCGACCGCCGCGGCATCCGGAGGCGACGTCGCCGCGTTCACCTCGATTGACGACCTCCTCACGGCCGTCGCCGCGGGGGAGGTCCGTGTCGACGGCGCAGTGCTCGCAACCTCCGGCTCGCACGCGCCCGACGTCGCCCGGCTCGTCGAGGGCGGCATCCGCGTGCTCGCCGAGAAGCCGCTCGCGTTCTCGCTCGCCGAGGTCGACGACCTGCGCGAGCTGGCGCAGCGCCTCGGCGTCGACCTCGCCGACTGGGTGCGCGTCGGCTACATGAAGGAGCACGACCCGGCCACCGCCGCCGCGCGATCACTGCTGGCGGGGGTGGACCTCCGGGCGGTCACCGTCGAGGTGCTCCACCCGGCGGATGCCGCACAGCTCGCGTTCGCGAACCTGCCCGCCCCGCCCGCCGACATCCCGGCCGACCTGCTCACCCGCCTCGTCGCGGCCACCGACGACACGGTCGCGGCGGCCATCGGACCGGCCACCGCGCCGCTCCCGAAGCTGTACACGAACGTCGTGCTCGGCTCGGTCGTGCACGACATCGGGCTGCTGCGCCACCTCGTCGGCGGCATCGGCGACGTCGACCGCGCCCGGCACTGGGGGAGCGGGTTCCCGGGCTCGCTCAGCCTCGGCGGCAGCCTCGCCGAGCACCCCGACGTGCCCTGGTCGATCGACTGGCACTTCATCCCCGGCTATCCCGAGTACCGCGAGACCGTGACCTTCCACCACGAGACCGGCTCGGTCGCCCTGACCTTCGCGGTGCCGTACGTGCTCAACGCGCCCACCGTGCTCACCGTCGTCGAGCACCTCGACGCGCTCGGCGTGCGCCGCTCGGAGTCCCGGTGGATGCAGGAGGAGGCCTTCGAGCACGAGCTCGTCGCGTTCGCCGCGCTCGCGGCCGGCGAGCCCCGACCGGGCCCCTCGGTCGAGGAGGGCGCGGCCGACATCCTCGTCGGCCAGCGCATGATCCGCGTGATCGCCGACGCCGTCGGCCAGCCGATCACCGGAGGCGCCGAGGCCGTCGCGACGGGGCCCGCCGACGCCGACGAGTCCGACGCCGAGCCCGTCGGCGTGGCATCCGTCGGCGCAGCAGCGACGTCCGTTCAGCACTAGCACCGATTCCGCCGGCGGACGCCGCGCGGACGAACCAAGAGAGAGGTCGAAGATGATCAATCACAGCAGGCGCAGGACGGTGGGTGCGTTCGCATTCGCGACCGTCGGCGCGCTCCTGTTCGCCGGATGCGCGAGCTCCGCGCCCCAGGAGGACGCGGAGAGCGGGCCGGTCACCCTGACGATCACCGCCAACGCGATCACGGGCGGCAAGAACGCGGCCGAGGCCGACTGGATCACCGACTGGGTGATCCCGCAGTTCGAGGACGCCATGAAGGACGACGGCAAGGACGTCACGGTCGAGTTCGAACCCCAGGGCGTCGACGACGAGAACTACAAGACCAAGGTCGCCCTCGACCTGCAGTCGGGCGAGGGCGCCGACGTCATCGGCATGGACGGCATCTGGGTCGGCGAGTTCGCCGAGGCCGGGTACATCAAGCCGCTCAGCGAGGTCGCGGGCGACGCGGTCGACGACTGGGACGGCTGGGACCAGATCCCCGAGGCTGTGCAGGCCGCGCTCTCGTTCGACGACGAGCGCTACGGCGTGCCGCAGGGCGCCGACGGCCGCGTGCTCTACTACAACAAGGACCTGTTCGAGCAGGCCGGGCTTCCGGCCGACTGGCAGCCCGAGAGCTGGGACGACGTGCTCGACGCAGCCCGCGACCTCAAGAAGCTCGACGGCGTCACGCCGATCCAGCTGAACGCCGGAACGGCCATGGGCGAGGCGACCACCATGCAGGGCCTCCTCCCCCTGCTCGTCGGCACCGGCGAGCAGGTCTACGAGGACGACAAGTGGGTCGGCGACACCGACGGACTGAAGGACGTGCTCGACCTCTACAAGACGATCTACGTCGACGAGGGCCTCGGCGACGCGGTGCTCCAGCAGGAGGCCGCCGGTCGCGACACCTCCTTCCAGCTGTTCGCCGCCAATCAGATCGGCATCCTCCTCGAGGGCGACTACTTCTGGCGCAGCGTCATCAATCCCGCCGAGGGCGTCGGCACGGCGCCGATGGCGAACCGCGACGAGGTCGTCGGCTACACGAAGATCCCCGCGATGAAGCCCGGGTCGGGCATCAACGACCAGGACTTCGTGTCGATGTCGGGCGGCACGGGCCGCGTGCTGAACCCGAACAGCGACCACCCCGAGCTCGCATGGGAGCTGCTGGCCTTCATGAACTCGCAGGAGGCCTACCAGGAGCGCAACGCGACGACCATCTCGATCACGCCGCGCAACGACGTGAACGACGCGATCCTCGCCGAGGACCCGATGCTCACCTACGTGAGCGAAGAGGTGCTCCCGATCACCGCGTACCGCCCGCCGCTGGCGGCGTACCCGCAGGTGTCGACCGCGCTGCAGCAGGCGAGCCTCGACGTGGTCTCGGGGATGAGCGTCGATGACGCGCTGTCGGCCTACGTCGACTCGGTGAAGGACATCGTCGGAGACGACGCGGTCGCGGGCGGCTAGCAGATGACGACCACTGTCACGACGCCGGCGGGGAGCGCGATCGCTCCCCGCCGGCGGCGGGCCGACGACGTCGCGGGGCTCGGGAAGGCCCGCGCCGGCATCTTCGTCGCCCCCGCGCTCATCATCATCGGCCTGTTCCTGCTCTTCCCCGCGGTCTGGACGATCTGGCTCGGCTCGACCGACTACCGGCTGACCGGCCTGCAGGCCGCGTCGCCCGAGTTCGTCGGCCTCGACAACTACGTCGAGGCGCTCACCGACCCCTCGTTCTGGAACTCCCTCTGGCTGACGCTCATCTTCGTGCTGTTCTCGGGCATCATCGGCCAGACGCTGATCGGCTTCGGGCTCGCCTGGTCGGTGCGCAACATCCACGGCTGGACGAAGTCGCTCATCGAGGGCCTCGTGCTCGCGGCGTGGGTCATCCCGGCATCCGTCGCCTCATTCCTCTGGCTCGTGCTGCTCGACCGCCGATCGGGCACCGTCAACGGGCTGCTCGGCACGCAGGGCACCGCGTGGCTGATCGACCACCCGATGGAGTCGATCATCATCTTCAACATCTGGGTGGGCACCGCCTTCTCGATGCAGCTCTTCTCCTCGGCCCTCAGCGCGGTGCCCCCGTCGCAGATCGAGAGCGCCAAGATGGTCGGCGCGTCGGGCTGGCAGCAGCTGCGCGACGTCATCGTGCCCAACATCAAGGGGCACATCCTCACGAACACGCTGCTCATCACGCTGTGGACCTTCAACACGTTCACGCCGTACCTCGTGACGGCGGGCGGGCCGAACGGCAAGACGGAGATCCTCTCGGTCTACATCTACGAGACCGCGATCCCCGGCGGACAGCTCGGTCTCGGCGCGGCGATCTCGCTCATCATGCTGCTCATCAATCTCGTCATCGCGCTCGCCTACGTGCGCGTGTCGAGGGGACGGACCAAGCGATGACCTCCACCCCGACCCCGACCTCGACGCCGACCTCGACGACGACCCCGCCGGTCGCTCCGCCGCCGAACGTGCGGAAGGTCGCGGCCAACGCGAGCCTGCGCCACTTCCTGTCGCGCGTCGCCTTCGCGATCGTCATGACGATCGTCGGCGTGCTCTTCGCGCTGCCGATGGTCTGGCTCGTGCTCGCCCCGTTCGATGCGACGCCGTCGCTCACCCTGTCGTGGCCCGACTGGACGCTCGACAACTTCGCGCGGCTGTTCGAGAACCCGTACGCCCTGCGGTCGATCGGCAACTCGCTGCTGCTCGGCGTCGCCACCATGGTGATCGTCGTCGGATTCGGCGCGCTCGCCGCCTACGCGATGTCGCGCATCCGCATCCCGGGCCGCGACGGCATCCTGTACGGGCTGCTGCTGCTCTCCTCGATCGTGACCGGCACGGCGGCCATGGTGCCGACGTTCCAGATCATCACGCAGCTGGGCCTCATCAACTCGTACACCGGCGTGGTGCTCGTGCTGGCCGGCGGCATCCTGCCGACCGTCATCTTCATCCTCAAGGACTTCATGGACTCGATCCCGAAGTCGTACGAGGAGTCGGCACGGCTCTACGGCGCCGGGCCGTTCCGCATCCTGCGAGACGTGGTCGCCCCGATCGCCCGCCCGGGCCTCGCGTTCATCGCGATCTGGACGATCGTGCAGGTGTGGGGCAACTTCCTGGTGCCGTTCATCCTGCTGCGGAGCCCCGACCTGCAGCCCGCCGCCGTCGTCATGTACACCTTCTACACCGAGAGCGGGCAGGCCGACCTGCGGCTCATCTCCGCCTTCGCCCTGCTGTTCTCCGCCCCTGTCCTCATCATCTACTTCGTCGTGAACCGTCGCTACGGCTTCCGATTCCATGGAGGTATCAAGTCCTGATGGCCGGCATCACCGCCACCCAACTCGTCAAGGAGTATCCCGGAGGGGTGCGAGGCGTCGACGAGATCGACGTCGAGATCACCGACGGCGAGTTCTTCGCACTGCTCGGCCCCTCGGGCTGCGGCAAGACCACGCTGCTGCGCTCCATCGCCGGCCTCGAGGCGATCACCTCCGGCACGCTGGTCATCGGCGACCGGGACGTCACGAACGCCGAACCCGGCGTGCGCGGCGTCGCGATGGTCTTCCAGGACTACGCGCTGTTCCCGCACATGGACGTGGGCGACAACATCGCCTACCCGATGCGGATCAAGCGCGTGAAGCGCGACGAGCGTCGCAGCACCGCCGAACGCGTCGGCGACGGGCTCTCGTTGCAGGGCCTCATCGAGCGACGGCCCGGCCAGCTCTCGGGCGGCCAGCAGCAGCGCGTGGCTCTCGCCCGCGCCGTGGCGACCACGCCCGACGTGCTCCTCCTCGACGAGCCGCTGTCGAACCTCGACGCGCGCCTCCGCCTCGAGGCGCGCACGTTCCTCAAGGAGCTGCAGCGCGACCTCGGCGTCACCACCGTCTTCGTGACGCACGACCAGGCCGAGGCGCTCGCCCTCGCCGACCGCATCGCGGTGATGCGGGCCGGCAAGCTGCAGCAGATCGGCACGCCCCGCGAGGTGTTCCAGCGACCCAACAACACCTTCGTCGCCGGCTTCATCGGGTCCACGCCCATGAACCTCGTGCCGGCCACGGTCGAGGGCGGCTCCATCGCGATCGGCGACGCCCGGGTTCCCGTGCCGGTCGGCACCGAGGGGCTCGTGCGCGACGGGCAGGCCGTGATCTGGGGCATCCGGCCCGAGTACCTGCGCTGGAGCCCGACCGAGCAGCCCGGCGGCATCCCCGCGGTGGTGAGCGTCGTCGAGAACCTCGGCGCCAGCGTGCTCATCGCGGTGCACGCGGGCGAGCTCAAGTTCCAGGTCGTCGTGCCGGAGGACCAGGAGCCCGCCCCCGGCGACCGGGGCTGGATCGTGCCGCAGGCGCCGAAGACCCTGCTGTTCGACGCCGAGTCGACGCAGCGCATCGGCTGACTCGGTGACGAGGATGCTGCGGCGGGTGCCGGTCACCGTCGACCTGCAGAACGAGCACCGCTACCTCGAGGTGCCGTTCGAGGTGCCCGACGGCACGGACTCGCTCGAGGTCGTCATCCGCTACGACCACGCCGACGCCGGCATCGACCTCGGCTGCGAGGGCGCCGCGGGCTGGCGCGGCTGGTCGGGCGGTGCGCGCACCGAGTACCTGATCCACGCGGATGACGCGACACCCGGGTACCTCCCGGGCCGGCCCGAGGCGGGCGAGTGGAAGGTCGTGCTCGGCCTGCACCGGGTGCCGGCCCGCGGCGTGGAGGTCGAGGTCGAGATCAGCATCCCGGCGTCGCGCGCGGTGCCGCCGGTTCCGGATGCCGCGCCCGCAACGCGTTCCGTGCGCGGGAGCGACCGCGACCTGCCCGCCTCCGACGGGCTGACCTGGTTCGCGGGCGACTTCCACGGGCACACCCTGCACTCCGACGGTCGGCTACCCATCGGCGGACTCGCGGCGCTCGGCGTCGCATCCGGGCTCGACTTCATGGCGGTCACCGACCACAACACGGTGAGCCACCACGCGCACCTCTCCGCCGAGGGCGCGAGACACGGGATCACGCTCCTGCCCGGGCAGGAGGTCACCACCCACCTCGGGCACGCCAACGCGTTCGGCGACATCGGCTGGATCGACTTCCGCCGCCCTGCCCAGGAGTGGGTCGACGACGTGGAACGGCGCGGTGGCGTGCTGAGCATCAACCACCCCATCTCGGGCGACTGCTCCTGGGTGCACCGACTCGAACGACGGCCCGCCGCCGTCGAGCTCTGGCACTCCACGTGGTTCGCCGAGCTGATCTCCACGGCGCCGTTCGCGTGGTTCCGCACGTGGCCCGCCGGGGCGACGCTGCTCGGCGGCAGCGACGTGCACCTGCTCGAGGAGCCGCAACGGCCCGGCACGCCCACCACGTGGGTGGCGGCAGCGGATGCCTCGGCCGAGGCGATCCTCGACGGCGTGCGCGCCGGGCGCACCGCCATCACCGGGAGGGCGTCGTTCGACGGCACCGCGCTGCTTCCCGAGCTCATGACCGCGCCCGCGCTGCTCCGCCTGGGCGACGACGTGGTCGCGGTCGATGCCGAGGGGCTCGTGCTCGTCGACGGCACGCCGC
>NZ_WJSP02000097.1 GCF_009720255.1 Agromyces humi
GTGCGGCGCTGCGGCGCACGGGCATCACCGTCATCGCGCACAGCCGTGCCGAGGCCGTGGCGTTCCGCACGGACGACGACGGGCGCCGCAGGTTCGACATGCTCGTCACCGCCGACGGCAAGCAGCTGCGCGGCGACCTGCTCGTGCTCTCGTGCGGCGTGAGCCCGCGCAACGAGCTCGCCACCCTCTCGGGCCTGCGCACCGCCGTCGGCATCGTCGTGAACGAGCGGCTGCAGTCGTGGAGCGACCCCGACGTCTATGCGATCGGCGACTGCGCGCAGGTCACGCCGCGCACCGACGAGCTCGCCGGCCAGCGGGTCCTGCCCGGCGCACCATCGGGCCTCATCGGACCCGGCTGGCGCCAGGCGTCGTGGCTCGCCGCCGCGTTGACCGACGAGGCCGCCGGCCGAGGGGCGGATGCCGCAGTGCCGGCCGAGCGCGACCCGATCGTGATGCTCAAGGCCGAGCACATCGACGTGGTCGCCGTCGGCGAGATCGCGGCCGACCCGTGGGACGACGACGCGCTGCATCCTCGCCGGCGCGTCTCGCAGTGGGCCGATCCCGAGCACCTCCGCTACGTGAAGATGGTGACCGAGGACGGCGTGCTGACGGGCTTCGTCAGCGTCGGGATGCCGCGCACCGCCGCCGAGCTCACGCTCCTCTTCGAGCGGCGCGGCGAACTGCCCGCGGACCGCTCCCTGGTGCTGCGGTTCGACGGTCCCGACTACGATCCAGCGGCCGACGCCGACGCGTTCGCGCCGACGAGCACGGTGTGCTGGTGCAACGGCGTCACGGTCGGACGCATCGAGGAGTCGGCGGCGTGCGGCCACACGACGGTCGAGTGCGTGGGTCGCGACACGCGCGCCGGCACGGGCTGCGGCGGCTGCAAGGGCCGCATCGCGGAGGTGCTCGCCCGTGCGGCGGAGGCGGACGGGACGCCGAGCCTCACGGCCTGAGGTCACGGGCGGCGGGGTGTCCCTCGTCGCCCTCGGAGGATCGCCGTCGCCACCGGCATCCGCACGCGTCAGGCGCGCGTCAGGCGCGCTCTCGGCGGTCGGCGTCGACATGCGCGTAGCGCTCGAGCACCAGCTCGACGAGCTCGCGCGGCGCCGGCCGGTCGGGCAGCAGCAGCGGCTCGGCGATGACATCGCCGCCCGCCGCGGTGGCGGCGTCGTAGAACGTGCCGGGCGCCAGCAGGTACGCGCCCACGACGATGCGGGAGCCGGGATGCACCTCGCGGATCATCTCGATGGCATCCGGCAGTCGAGGGATGGCCGCGGCGATGAACCCCACGGTCACTGGACGGCCGAGTCGCTGGCCGAGCCGGCGGGCGGTCTCGAAGCACTCGCGCACCGCCCGGGGATCGTTCGAGCCCGCCGCGGCGAGGAGCACGGCGTCGCCCTCGGCGAGGCCCAGGGCGTGGAGGCGATCGGCGAGCACCGAGACGATGCGCTCGTCGGGCCCGAGCTCGGGGGCGAGCTGGGCGCCCCCGCCGATCCGGTCGAGGCCGAGCGAGAGGCCCGTGCGCACGTGGAAGCCCGCCGAGAGCACGAGCGGCACGATCACCGCATCGGGCTCCGCGTCGGCGGCGAGGGCGGCCGCGACATCGGCGTTGCTCGCATCGACGAAGCTGATGGACACGCCGATGTCGGGTCGCTCGGAGGCGACGGCGTCGACGAGCCGGATCACGGCCTCGCGATTCGCGGCCGACGGCGCACCGTGGGTGACGGCCACGAGACGGAGCGGATGGGCGCCGAGCCGGTCATCCGGAAGGCCAGCACCACTCGACCCGACCATCTCCGAACCCCGCGCTCTCCGGCGGATTCCGCTGTCGGCCGCCGGTTTCGACGCTATGCACGGCGTGTTTCGCGGACGGCTCCCGAGTGTTTCCGGGACGTGAAGAGTGCCTCACGCCGAGCCGTGGCGCCCGTGGTCGCGTGTCGGGAGTGAAGGGCGCGGATGGAAGATGCGACCGCGCCGGCTACTCGGCGAGCAGCTCGGGCCGCACGCGGCGGGTGCGTTCGACCTGCTGGTCGTGCCGCCACGCGGCGATCGCGCCGTGGTTGCCCGAGAGCAGCACGGGCGGCACCTCGAGGCCACGCCAGGTCGCGGGCTTGGTGTAGCTCGGGTACTCGAGCAGGCCGTCCTCGTGGGACTCCTCGACGAGGCTCTCGGGGTTGCCGACGACGCCGGGCACGAGACGGCCCGCGGCCTCGATCATCGCCATCACCGCGACCTCGCCGCCGTTCAGCACGTAGTCGCCGAGACTGATGAGGCGCACGCGCATGCGGCCCGCGTAGTGGTCGACGACGCGCTGGTCGATGCCCTCGTAGCGCCCGCAGGCGAAGACGAGATGCGCCTCCTGCGCGAGCTCGCGGGCGGTGGCCTGCGTGAACGGTTCCCCCGCGGGCGACGGCACGACGAGCAGGGCGTCGGATGCCGCGTCGCCGACGATCGCGTCGATCGCCTCGCCCCACGGCTCGGGCTTCATGACCATGCCCGCACCGCCGCCGTACGGCGTGTCGTCGACGGTGCGGTGCCGGTCGTGGGTGTGCTCGCGGAGGTCGTGCGTGCGGACGTCGATCAGGCCCGTCTGGCGCGCCTTGCCGAGCAGCGACAGGTCGAGCACCGAGAAGAAGTCGGGGAAGATCGTGACGATGTCGATCCGCATGGCCCGACCCTACTCGGCGGGCTGGTCGTCGCCGCCGGATGCCTCGGGCCCGGCGTCGGCGGACGCCTCGGGCTCCGCGTCGGCGGATGCCTCGGGCTCGGCCTGCGCGGGCACGACGGCCTCCACCGGTTCCTCGACGAGCTCCTCGAAGAGGCCGGGCGGCGGCGTGACGGTGAGCGTGCCCGCCTCGATGTCGACCTCTGGCACGATCGCCGAGACGAACGGGACCATGACCTCTCGGCCGCCGGCCTTCACGATCAGGAGGTCCTGGGCCGGCAGGTGGTCGACGTGGGTGACCTGGCCGATGCGCTCGCCGTCGCGGATGACGGCGAGTCCGATCAGCTGGTGGTCGTACCACGCGTCGTCCTCGGGCGACTCCTGGTCGACGTGCTCGACCCAGAGGATGGCCTTCGCCAGGCCCTCGGCGGCGGTGCGGTCGTCGACCCCCTCGAAGAACCCGACCGGGTGGCCGTTGTACCAGCGCACCTCACGGAGGGTGAGGTGCTTGCCGTGCCAGGGCGAGGACTCGGGCACCTGCAGCGAGAACTCGGCGCCGGGCACGAAGCGGCGCTCGGGATCGTCGGTGTAGAGCTCGAGCTTGATGGCGCCCTTCAGGCCGTGCGCCTTGGTGAGGCGGCCGACCCTGAGCTGCGTTCGGGGTGCGTCGGCCACGTCAGTCGTCGGTGTCGACGACGTCGACGCGAACGCGGCGGCCGTCGGCGAGTGCGGTCACGAGGGTGCGGAGCGCCTTCGCGGTGCGGCCGGCACGGCCGATCACGCGACCGAGGTCCTCGGGGTTCACGTGAACCTCGAGGACCTCGCCGCGTGCGCTCGACGCGGAGACGACCTTCACGTCGTCAGGGTGATCGACGATCCCCTTGACGAGGTGTTCGAGCGCGGACTGGAGCAAGGCCTAGGCCTCGTCCGTCGCGGTCTCGTCGGCGGCGGGCGCCTCGGCGGCCGCATCCGCCTTCGCGGGCTTCTCCGACTTGGGCTTCAGCACCGGCTTCTTCTTGTCGTCGGCGACGAACCCGGCCTTGGGCTCGGCGACCTTGACGGTGGACTTCGCGTCGGCGTCGCCCTTGAACTTGCCCCAGTCGCCCGTGAGCTTGAGGATCGCGGCGACCTGCTCGGTCGGCTGGGCGCCGACGGAGAGCCAGTACTGGGCGCGGTCGGAGTCGACCTCGATGAACGAGGGGTTCTCGGTGGGGTGGTACTTGCCGATCTCCTCGATGACGCGACCGTCGCGCTTGGTGCGCGAGTCGGCGACGACGATGCGGTAGTACGGCGCACGGATCTTGCCGAGGCGCTTGAGACGGATCTTGACAGCCACAATTCTCCTGAAATGTTGTGAGGTGGGCGAACTGACAGCCGTGAGCGTGGGGTGCACACTCGGCGGAAGCTCAATGAGGTTCTGTGCGCCGGATAGAGGGTCGGGCGGTACAGAACTCGACTGACCATTCTTGCAGATTTCGCGTCGTAAGGATAATCGCCCGGGTCGCATGCCATGATGAGCCGACATCGGCGCATCCGACGCCGTGGAGGGGGTTCGCGCCGTGCAGATCGACTTCGCCCGTTCGGCCCGGTCCACCATCGGCCTCGAGTGGGAGGTCGCCATCGTGGATCGTGCCACCGGCGAACTCGCCTCGATCGGCGACCGCGTGCTCGAGCTGCTCGATGAGCGGAGCGCCGGCGGGACGCATCCCACCATCACGTCGGAGCTGCTCACGAACACCGTCGAGCTCGTGAGCGGCGTGCACCACCGGGTCGCCGACGCCGTCGCCGACCTGGAGGGACAACTCGCGGAAGTCAGGGCGGTGATCGACGAGCTCGGCGACTACGAGCTCATCTGCAGCGGCTCGCACCCCTTCAGCCAGTGGTACGACCAGCGCCTCACCGACAAGCCGCGGTACCACAAGCTCATCGAGCGCACCCGGTGGTGGGGCCGCAACATGATGATCTGGGGCATCCACGTGCACGTCGGCATCGACGACCGGGACAAGGCCCTGCCGATCCTCGACGGCCTGCTCGCCTACCTCCCGCACCTGCAGGCGCTCTCGGCGTCGAGCCCGTTCTGGGCGGGCGTCGACACCGGGTACGCGTCGAATCGCGCGCTCATGTTCCAGCAGCTGCCCACGGCCGGGCTGCCGTACCCGCTGCCCGACTGGTCGGCGTACGAGCGCTACGTCGACGACCTGGTGCGCACCGGCGTGATCGAGGACCACAGCGAGGTGCGGTGGGACATCCGCCCGTCGCCGAAGTGGGGCACGGTCGAGGTGCGCGTCTGCGATGGCGTCTCGACGGCGGCGGAGATCGCCGCGATCGCCGCGCTGGTGCAGTGCCTCGTCGAGTGGATGAGCGAGCGCCTCGACGACGGAGAGACGCTCACGGTGCTGCAGCCGTGGTACGTGCGCGAGAACAAGTGGCGCGCCGCGCGATACGGCATGGACGCCGAGATCATCACGGATGTCGCGGGCACCGAGCGGCTCGTCGGCGACGACGTGCGCGACCTGCTCACGACGCTGGTGCCGGTCGCAGAGCGGCTCGGATGCCAGGCCGAGCTGCAGCTCGTGCGCGGCACCCTCGACGGCGGAGCGAGCTATCAGCGCCAGCTGCGGGTGGCCGAGGCCGCAGGGGGCGACCTCACGGCCGTGGTGGCGCACCTCGCCCGCGAGCTCCGCGAAGGGGTCTCCTAGGCCGGGATGGCCCGCGTGCGGATGAGCTCGGCATACCACTTCGCGCTGTCCTTCGGCAGGCGCTCGAGCGTGTCGTAGTCGACGCGCACGATGCCGAAGCGCTTGGAGTAGCCGTAGCCCCACTCGAAGTTGTCCATGAGCGACCACACCTGGTAGCCGCGCAGGTCGACCCCGCGTGCCATGGCCCGGTGGGCGGCGGTGAAGTGCCGGCGCAGGTAGTCGACGCGCTCCGCGTCGTGCACGGCCGGGCCGTCGGGCTCCTCGGTGACGACGTCGTCGAACGCCGCGCCGTTCTCGGTGACCATGAGCGGAAGGCCCGGGTAGGCCTCGTGCAGGGCCACGAGCAGGTCTTCCAGGCCCGACGGGTCGATGTTCCAGCCCATGGCCGTGTAGGGGCCCGGCTGCACGAGGAACTCCACGTGCTGGGAGCCCGGCCACGGCGTGCCGCCCATGTCCTTGTGGCCGTCGGCGTTGGCCCGCGGTGACACGCCGTCCCACATCGCCACGGTCACGGTCGAGTAGTAGTTCACGCCGAGCAGCGAGATGGGCTGGCGGATGAGCTCGGTGTCGCCGGGCCTCACGAACGACCAGTCCGTGACCTCGGCCGTGTCGGCGATGACGTCGGCGGGGTACTCGCCGTCGAGGAGGGGCCCGAGGAACACGCGGTTCGCGAGGCCGTCGATGCGGCGTGCGGCCTCCGCACCGGTCGGGCCCGACGGTCGGATGACGTGCAGGTTGAGCGTGATCGAGTAGCCGGGGTCGTTCGTGACGACGTCGCGCAGCGCGGCGATCGCGAGCCCGTGCGCGAGGTTCAGGTGGTGCACGGCGGCGAGCGCCTTCGCCCCGTCCATGAGGCCCGGGGCGTGCGCGCCCGAGCCGTAGCCGAGGTACGCGCTGCACCAGGGCTCGTTGAGGGTGGTCCACACGGCGACGCGGTCGCCGAGGCGCTCCCCCACGATGCGGGCGTAGTCGGCGAAGGCCTCGGCCGTCGCGCGGTTCGCCCACCCGCCCTCGTCCTCGAGCGCCTGCGGGAGATCCCAGTGGTAGAGCGTCGCGATGGGCCGGATGCCGCGGGCGATCAGCCCGTCGACGAGGCGCTCGTAGAACGCGAGGCCCGCCTCGTTGGCCGGCCCGCGCCCGGTGGGCTGGATCCGCGGCCAGGCGATGGAGAACCGGTACGCCTCGAGCCCCAGCTCGGCCATGAGGTCGAGGTCGGCGTCGAGCCGGTGGTAGTGGTCGTCGGCGACGTCGCCGGTGTCGCCGTTCCAGACCTTGCCGGGCGTGTGGCTGAACGTGTCCCAGATGGAGGGGCCGCGTCCGTCCTCGTCCACCGCACCCTCGATCTGGTACGACGCCGTGGCGGATCCGAAGAGGAAGTCGTCGGGGAAGGTGAGTCCCGCGTCGCGGTAGTCGGCTGAGCCGGTGGTCATGAGCGTGCTCCAGTCGTCGAGTCGCGGCATCCGCTCTCGCCGCCACTTCACAGTATCGCGTCGCCCTCGGCTTGCCTCACACGTCGGTCAGCGCGACGTCATGGAACGTCGGGAGGCGTTCGACGTCGGGACTCGCTCAGTACCAGTAGTCGCCGGTGCGTTCCAGGTACCGGGCCAGGAACGCCCGTTCCCCGAGCCGCCACTCCTCGGCCCGGTCCTCGTGGGAGAGCTGGAACGCGGGCATGAACTCGACGATGTCCCGCGCGAACGCGCTCTTGAAGGTGAGGACGCCGCGGCCGGCGGCATCCGGTTCGCCGGGCGGCGGGACGTGGCCGAGGTCGTACCGCTCGATGCCGGCTGCGGCGAGGTCCCGGATGATCTCCCACTGCAGGAGACGCGAGGCCATGAGCTGCGGTCGGTCGCGCAGGGAGCCGCCGTCCTTGTACCACGCGTTGGGGCCGTACGTCGCGACGAAGGCGCCCGAGACGACCTGCCCGTCGTGGCGCGCGAAGTAGAGCCGGCCGCGATCGTCGCGAGCGAGCGTGTCCCACACCCGCTCGAGGTACTCCGCCGAGCGGAAGAAGGCCCCGGACCGCTGCGCGGTGGTGCGGACGAGCTCGGCCATGATACGGCGGCCCGACGCGTCGGCGTCGACCCGTCCGACGACGACGCCCTGTCGCTCGGCCGAGCGGATCTCCGCCCGTGCCCGCTTCTTCATGCCGGAGAGGATCTCCTCCTCGCCCGCCGACGTGTCGACGACGACGGCGTGCCGGTACTGCGATGCCGCCGTCGGGAGCCAGCCGTTCGACGCGAAGGCGGCCACGAGCGCCTCGTCCCGCGGTTGGTGCACCTCCACCTTCGTCGCGAACGCCGTGCCGCGCTCCGCGCGCACCCGCTCCGTGAACCAGGGCACGTCGGCCGGCCCGAGGCCGCTGACCCGTGGGATGTGGGCGAAGAGCCCGAAGCCCGCCGCGAGCCGCTCGAAGACGAGCACCGGGAAGTCGCGCTCGACGCCGAGGCCCCGGCGCGACACCCGCCACGGTCCGGAGGAGCGCACGGCCTCCCACGTGCTCGACTGCATGAAGTGCGGCGCACTCTGGCTCGCGAGCACCCGGTCATCCCAGGCGACCGCATGCTCCTGCGACTGGGCCGCTTGCACGGTACCTCCTCGTCGAACTGCCGTGTGCGCGGCGGCCGTCCCGCGAGACGCCCTGCCTTGGCGCACATCGTAGGCGCAGATGCCGCCCGCCGCCCACTTCACGCCGTTCGACGCCCGCCGCGGTCGGCCGGACGGGTCCAGGTCGCGCGGCATCTGGCCGCTCGCCCACGCCCGACCTAGTGTGGAGCACATGGGCGACTCCAGACTCGAACTCGACGGCGAGCACGTCCGGGCCCAGCTGCTGTCGGGCCGGGGCACCAACGGCGGCTCCTCGCTCGTCGTCGACGGCACGACGCAATCGCACGTGAACCCGCTCGACCCCCTCGATCTGCAGCTCGAGTACACGCGGCTGATCGCGGCCATGATCGACGGATGCCGTGAGCCGCGCCGACCGTTGCGGGTGCTGCACCTCGGCGCAGGCGCCCTCACGATCCCCAGGTACGTCGGGGCGACCAGACCCGGCTCGGTGCAGCACGTGGTCGAACTGCACCGCGAGCTCTTCGAATTCGTGCTCGCGGCGCTGCCCCTCGCCGACGACGTGCAGCTCACGGTCGAGTTCGACGACGGGCGGCAGGCGGTCGAACGCGCCGTGCAGACCGCCGGTGGATACGACCTGGCGGTCGTCGACGTGTTCTCGGGAAGCATCTCGCCCAGGCACATGTCGACGCAGGGGTTCTTCGCCTCGCTCGCGCGGTTGCTCGCGCCCGACGGCATCGTCATCGTCAACACGCTCGCGACCGAGGGCCTCGTGGTCAGCCGCGAGGTGACCGCGACGCTCCGGTCGGGGTTCGCCGACGTGCTCGCCCTCGCGGCCCCGCCGGTGGTGGAGGGCACCAGCCTCGGCAACATCGTGGTCGCGGCCTCCGCGGTGCCGCTGCCGGGTGAGGAGTTCCTGCGACGTGCCGACACCGGCCCACGACCGATCGGACTCCTTCGCGACGAGTCGCTGGTGTCGTTCGTCGGGGATGCGCTCCCGCGCCGCGACGGGGATCAGCGGGACTGAGCATGCGAGCCGGTCGCGCGGGGATGCGAGCGGCGGTCGGCGGCGCGCCGAGGTCCCTGCTCGTGGTCGCCCTGCTCGCGGGCGCCCTCCTGGTGCCCGCACCGCACCGGGCGGATGCCTCAGAGGGCCGGGAGCCGTCGATCGGTCCCGGGCTGGAGTGGGTGGCGCACCGCGACAATCCCTTCCGCCAGGGGGACGACCCGAGCTTCATCAACTCCGACCTGGCGTTCTCGGGCGACTACCTCGTACAGGGCAACTACGCCGGCTTCTCCATCTGGGACATCGCCGATCCGACCGCCCCCGAGCTCGTGACGGCCGTGTCGTGTCCGGGCGGACAGGGCGACATCAGTGCCGTCGGGAACCTGGTGCTCATCTCCGTCGACGAGACGATGTCGGATGACTCCTGCGAGGCGACGCGCGTGCCGGAGACGTCCGAGAACTGGGAGGGCCTTCGGATCTTCGACGTGAGCGACCCCCGGGCGCCCCGCTACGCCGCGGCGGTGCGCACCCGCTGCGGAGGGCACACGCACACCGTCCTCCCCGACCCTGCCGGTCCCGAGCGGGTCTTCGTCTACATGAACGCCTACAGTCGCGGCGCGTCCATGCACTGCACCGGGCGAAACCCGCTGCAGATCATCGAGGTGCCGCTCGCCGCCCCCGAGCAGTCGTCGATCGTCGGCGAGCTCGACCTGTTCGACGATGAGACCGCCTTCGGGCCCGAGGACCGCGTCCCGGGCGGCGCCGAGACGCGGTCGACCACCGGATGCCACGACATCACCGCCTTCCCCGCGAAGGGCTTGGCCGTGGCGGCCTGTCGCGGGGACGGTCTCCTGCTCTCCATCACCGACCCGCTCGCACCGGTGGTCCTGCAGCGCGTACGCGATCCCGCCGTGGCGTTCTGGCACTCGGGGATCTTCGACAACGACGCCACGCAGATCGTGTTCCAGGACGAGCTCGGCGACGGATTCATCAACACCTGCTCGCCGGCGTTCGGCGCCGACCGGGGGGCCGACGGGATCTGGGGCATCCGGCCCGAGGGGCTCGTCAAGGCCGGCAGCTACAAGCTCCCCCGCACGCAGTCCGACCTCGAGAAGTGCGTCGCGCACTCCGGCGGCCTCGTCGCCGTGCCGGGTCGCTTCATCGTCGCGCAGGCGTGGCTCGAAGGGGGCGTGTCGGTCGTCGACCTCACCGACCCGGCGGCGCCCGTGGAACTCACGTGGTTCGATCGGCCCGACTACGGGTACTCGATGGACTACACCGCCGGCATCTGGGCGGTGTACCCCTACGACGGCTACCTGTACGCGAGCGACATGTACGAGGGCCTCGAGGTCCTCCGGCTCACCGACCCGTTGTTCGCGGATGCCGCACGGTACGACGCCGTCGGCTTGAATCCGCAGACCCAGCCCGCGTACGCGTGGGTCTGGCGGGAGGCCCCCCTCGTGCCCGCCGATGCCGCCGAACGCGCCCCACTGGAGACGCTCTCGATCGAACCGGCGACGCTCGAGCCCGGGCCTTCGGCCGAGGTGACGGTCTCGCTCCCGGCCGGCTCGCTGGTTCCCGGAGAGACCGCCGACGTGTGGTGGATGCCGACGCAGACGGTGCTCGCGACGGTCACCGCGGCCGCGGACGGCTCCATGGCCCCGACCGTCGCCACCCTGCCGGGGCCGCTCGACCCCGGCAGCTACGACCTCGTGGTGCGGGGTGACCGTTCAGCACCGCAGCTCGCGCTCGCGGGCCTGACCGTTGCGGTGCCGACCGTCTCGCCG
>NZ_WJSP02000098.1 GCF_009720255.1 Agromyces humi
CGCGAGCCCGCCACCGCGACCGCAGGCGGAACGACGCCCGAGGCGCCCGCTGCGCCGCGCACGAGCGCGGACCGGCCTGCGGCCATCGAGCACCCGGTGCCGCCGGGAGGCCGCACGGCCGCGTGGATCTTCATCGCCGGCACACTGCTGGTCGTCGCGCTCGGACTGTTCCCGGGGCTCCGTCCCGCGTTCGAGAACGACGAGGGCGAGCTCGTGCCGATCTCGATGTCGATCGTGATCGAGATGGTCATGTTCACGGTGGCGCTCGTCATCATCCTCGTGCGGCGCGTGAAGCCCTCGCTGGTCGTGGAACAGCCACTGCTGCGGGCCGGCTTCGTCGCCGCGGTGGCGCTCTTCGGTATCGCCTGGATGGCCGACACGTTCATCTCCGCGAACGAGGAGACGATCATCGAGCCGCTCGGCGCGATGATCGAGGCGCAGCCGCTCCTCCTCGCCGTCGCGCTGTTCCTCGTCTGCGGTCTCACGACGAGCCAGTCCGCGACGACGAACACGCTCATCCCGATCGCCATCGCCGCCGGCCTGGCCCCGGGCATCATCACCGCGATGTGGCCGTCGCTCATCGGCGTCTGGTTGTTCCCGGCCAACGGCGGGCAGATCGCGTCGGTCGAGACCGACCGCACCGGATCGACGAGACTCACCCAGGTCGTGGTGTGGCACTCGTTCACGATCCCCATGCTCGTCTCGTGGGTCGCCGTCGTGGTGTCCGGCCTGGTGATCCAACTCGTCATCCCGTCCTGACCCGCATCGACCGTTCCCTGCACCGAGGAGGAGCAATGTCAGAAACGACTGCCACGGATGCCGCGGCACTGATGCCCGACGTGATCGAACGGCTCGAGGGCCTGGTGCGCATTCCGTCGGTGGCGTTCCCGGGATTCGATGCGGAGCCCGTCCACCGCATGGGGGAGGCTGTCGTGGAACTCTTCGAGGCCGCCGGCGCCGACGGTGTGCGGCTGCTCGAGGTCCCCGACGGCTATCCATGCGTCTACGCCGACCTTCCAGGACCGGCCGGGTCGCCGACCGTGTTGCTCTATGCGCACTACGACGTGCAGCCCGCGCCGAAGAGCCAGGGTTGGACGAGCGAGCCGTTCGATCCGACCACCAAGGACGATGGAAGGATCTACGGCCGAGGCGCGGCCGACGACAAGTCGGGCCTCGTCATCCACTACGCCACGGTCAAGCTGCTCGGGCGTGACCGGCCCTGCAATGTCAAGATCCTCGTCGAGGGTGAGGAGGAGACGATCTCCCACCTCGAGGCGTTCGTCGAGTCGAATCCCGAATTGTTCGCCTGCGATGCCGCGGTCATCGCCGACATCGGTCCGCAGGCTCCAGGACGTCCCGGCCTCACGACGGCGCTGCGCGGCGACGTGGCGTGCACAGTGACCGTGCGCACGCTCGCCAATCCGGTGCACTCGGGGATGTTCGGCGGCGCCGCGCCCGACGCGATGACGGCGATGGTCCGCATCCTCGACACCCTGCACGATGAGCACGGGGACACCGTGATCGACGGCGTGGAGCGGGGCAGTTGGGCAGGCGCGGACATGGACGAGGACGTCTATCGCGACGGCTCGTCGATCCTGCCGGGCGTGGAGTTCCTCGGCACCGGTACGCTCTCGGACCGCATCTGGATGAAGCCGTCGGTCACCGTGCTCGGGATGGACCTGCCGAACACGGCCGAGGCGTCGAACGTGCTGCTCCCCGAGGTGACGGCCAAGCTCTCCATGCGGGTCATCCCGGGATCGGATGCCGAGGCCCAGCTCGAGGCGCTCATGTCGCATCTGCGCGCACAGCGCCCGTGGAACTGCGAGGTCGTCGTCGAGCGTGTGAAGGTGGGAAATCCGTTCGCCGTGGACGAGGCCCATCCGGCGATCGTGGCGGCGAAGGACGCCCTGTCGCAGGCCTATGGGGCGCCGGTCGAGTCGATCGGCAGCGGCGCGTCGATCCCGTTGGTGGCCTCACTGAAGAAGGTCGCCCCCGATGCGGCGATCGTGCTGTGGGGCGCTGAGGACACCGAGCGGTCGCGTATCCACGCCTCGGACGAGTCGGTCGATCCCGGCGAGATCGAGCGCATGATCGTCGCGCAGACCCTGTTCATCGAGGAGTTCGCCGCGTCGACCGGGTCCTGAGCATCGACGTCGCCCGGTCATCGCGCGAAGGGGTGCATGAAGTGGGTCAGCGGTCGATCCGGACCACGTCGTAGGGGGTCGTGGGCGTCGCGGGCGTGCCGAAGCGCGCATTGGGCAGGTAGAGGCCCGAGCCGAACCTGGCGATGGTCGTCGGCACGGCGAAGTCGGGATCGGTCAGCCGGTCGACGACCGTGCCGCTCGTGCCGTCGGCATCCAGCCGGATGACCGCGACCGCATTCAACTGGTTCTGGACCACGTAGAGCGTGTTCCCGACGACGAGCAGGCCGTCGCCGTTCGGCAGGGTTGCGCCGCCGAGGTCGACCGCGGTGGCCGCGCCGGTGTCGGGGTCCACCCGGTAGAGGGTGGACGTTGCCGACTGGATGACGAGCAGCGCCCGGTGATCGGGTGTCTCGGCGATCCCGTTCGCGTTGAAGCCCGGAACCTGCTCCCAGTCGCCCGTGAGGGGCACGGGTACCGCGGCATCCGCCAGTTCGCCTGACGGGCTCACGGGCACGAAGTACAGCACGGGCGCCGAGCTGTTGGTGAACCAGGCGCCGTCCCGCGTCAGCACGACGTCGTTGATGAACGCCGGACCGGTGCTCAGCTGGTAGGACTTCAGCACGACGCCGGTCTCCGCGTCGACCACTCGGGCGTCACCGGCCGGTCCGCCGGCGATGAACAGCCGCCCCCGCTGGTCGACCTTCAGGCCCACCGACGGCGTGCCCGGTCCCTCGAGCCGGTCCAGCTCCTCGCCCGTTCGGACGTCGAAGACGAAGACGTCGCCGTCGGCGAGCGACCCGACGTAGCCGGTCCCGCCGGGGGCGATCGTGATGCCCTCGGGCTGGAATCCGTTCGGCAGGGCGACGACGTCGTCCGCGCCCACCCGTGGGGGTGGACTCGCGGCGTTCGCGGCCCCGGCCGCCGTGATGGCGAGGACTCCGGCCAGTGCGGTAGCGGTGAATGCACGTGCGACGATGCGTCCGGACATGGCCACATGGTACGTCGGGGCCGGCGAGGCGGTCGGGGTTCGGAGGAAGCTCCCAGCCCGACCCGCACACGGCGCGGGCGAGCGGTTCAGCCGCGAAGCCCGAGCAGCGGCAGCACGGCACCGAGGTCGGGCGCGTCGATCGCGACATCCGCCCGCTCGCGCACCACCGGCTTCGCGCAGAACGCGACGCCCAGCCGAGCGGCGCGCAGCATCTCGAGGTCGTTCGCGCCGTCGCCGACGGCGATCGTGTGCTCGAGCCGGATGCCGCTGGCCGCCGCCCACTCCTCGAGCGCCGCCGCCTTGCCGTGCGCGTCGACGATCGGCCCGTCGACCCGCCCCGTCAGGCGGCCGCCGTCGACCTCGAGGCGGTTCGCGCGGCAGAAGTCGAGTCCGAGCCGTTCGGCGAGCGGGTCGAGCAGCTCGTGGAAGCCCCCCGAGACCACGCCGACGCGGCCGCCGGCCGCGTGCACGCCGTCGATGAGCTCCTGCACGCCCGGCGTGGGCGTCATCCGCCGTCGCGCCTGCTCGAACACTGCGACGTCGAGCCCCGCCAGCGTCGCGACGCGCTCGCGCAGGCTGGCGGCGAAGTCGAGCTCGCCGCGCATCGCACGCTCGGTCACCTCGGTGACCAGGGCGAGGCTGCCCGCGGCATCCGCCAGCAGCTCGATGGCCTCCTCGCGGATGAGCGTGGAATCGGCGTCGAGCACGACGAGGGGGCCGCTCGCGCGGCCGGCTGCCGTTGCGGTCACGCGGTTGCCCGCACCCGCGAGCCCTTGCCGACCACGGTGATGCCGCTGTCGGTCACGATGAAGCCGCGCGCCAGGTCGTTCGCCCGGTCGACGCCGATGTGCGCGCCGGCCTCGACCACGACCTCCTTGTCGAGGATGGCGCGCTGCACGGTGGCGCCGGCCTCGATGCGGGCCCGGTCGAACAGGATCGAGTCGGCGACGTGCGCGCCCGATCCCACGATCGCCCAGGGTCCGAGCACGCTGCGCTCGACGTGCGCGCCGGAGATGACCGAGCCGAGCGAGACGATCGAGTCGATCACCGTGCCGAGCGAACCGCGCGCATCCCGCGTGAACTTGGCAGGCGGGGAGTTCAGCTGCTGGCTGAAGATCGGCCACTCGCGGTTGTAGAGGTTGAAGACCGGGAGCACCGAGATGAGGTCCTGGTGCGCCTCGAAGAAGGAATCGATGGTTCCCACGTCGCGCCAGTAGTAGCGGTCGCGATCGGTCGACCCGGGCACGTCGTTGCGGCGGAGGTCGTACACGCCTGCGGCACCCTGTTCGACGAACGCGGGGATGATGTCGCCGCCCATGTCGTGACTCGAATCCGTGCGCTCCCCGTCGCGCAGCACGGCGTCGATGAGCGCGTCGGCGTTGAAGACGTAGTTGCCCATGGACGCCAGCACCTCGTGGGGCGCGTCGGGCAGGCCCACCGGGTCCTTGGGCTTCTCGAGGAAGCGGCGGATGTGATCGGGGCGCTTCTCGTCGACCTCGATGACGCCGAACTGGTCGGCGAGCGAGATCGGCTGGCGGATCGCCGCGACGGTGGCCGCGAGGCCCGACTCGATGTGCGCGTCGATCATCTGGCTGAAGTCCATGCGGTACACGTGGTCGGCGCCGACGACCACGATGATGTCGGGCTGCTCGTCGTAGATCAGGTTGAGGCTCTGCAGGATCGCATCGGCCGAGCCCGAGAACCAGCGCTTGCCGAGGCGCTGCTGCGCGGGCACGGAGGCCACGTACGAGTTCAGCAGGCCGTTCATGCGCCAGGTCTGCGAGACGTGGCGGTCGAGGCTGTGCGACTTGTACTGCGTGAGCACGACGATCTGGCGCAACCCCGAGTTGAGCAGGTTCGACAGCGCGAAGTCGACGAGGCGGTACTGCCCCCCGAACGGCACCGCGGGCTTGGCCCGGTCCTCCGTGAGGGGCATGAGCCGCTTGCCCTCGCCCCCAGCGAGCACGATGCCGAATACCTTGCACGTGGCCATGGACCCAGCGTAGTCAGGCGACGACGGTTTCCGGGCGACGGAGTCCGACCATTGCAGAAGCGCTGCGCTACCGTTAGGGCATGCGCGTCGACCTGCTCACCCGCGAGTATCCGCCCGAGGTCTATGGGGGAGCGGGGGTGCATGTCGCCGAGCTCGTCAGAGCGCTTCGTCGCGACCTCGAGGTCGTCGTCCGCTGCTTCGGCGCTCCCCGCGACGAGCCCGGCACCTTCGGCTACGCCACCCCGGCCGAGTTCGACGGGCGCAATCCGGCGCTCGGCACCATGGGGGTCGACCTGCTGATGGCGGGGGATGCCGCCGGCGCCGACCTCGTGCACTCGCACACGTGGTACGCCAACTTCGCCGGGTTCAGCGCGAAGAAGCTGCACGGCATCCCGCACGTGGTGACCGCGCACAGCCTGGAGCCGCTGCGCCCGTGGAAGGCCGAGCAGCTCGGCGGCGGCTACCGGCTGTCCTCCTGGGTGGAGCGCACGGCCTTCGAGGACGCCGACGCGGTCATCGCCGTGAGCGACGGCATGCGCCGGGACATCCTGCGCGCGTACCCCGCCATCGACCCCGCGCGGGTGGAGGTCGTCTACAACGGCATCGACCTCACCGACTGGAAGCCGAACCATGACCCCGACCTCGCGCGATCCCTCGGGCTCGATCCCGATCGCCCCTCGGTCATCTTCGTCGGCCGCATCACGCGCCAGAAGGGCCTGCCGTACCTGCTCCGCGCGGCCCGGATGCTGCCCGCCGACGTGCAGCTCGTGCTGTGCGCCGGCGCGCCCGACACCGAGGAGATCATGGCGGAGGTGACCGCCCTCGTCGACGAGCTGCGCGCCGAGCGCGGGGGCGTCGTCTGGATCGACCGTCACCTGCCGCGCAACGAGCTGACGGCCCTGCTCACCGCCGCGACCGCGTTCGTGTGCCCGTCGGTCTACGAACCGCTCGGCATCGTCAACCTCGAGGCCATGGCGTGCGGGGCTCCCGTCGTGGGCACGGCCACCGGCGGCATCCCCGAGGTCGTGGACGATGGCGTGACCGGGGTGCTGGTGCCGATCGAGCAGGCCGACGACGGCACGGGCACGCCGGTGCATCCCGACGCCTTCGTCGCCGACCTCGCCGCCGCCCTCACGCGCGTCGTCAGCGACCCCGTCACGGCCCGCGCCATGGGCGAGGCCGGGCGACGGCGCGCCGAGGAGCACTTCGCATGGGACGCGATCGCCGAGCGCACCCGGGACCTCTACCGCCGCGTGCTCGGGGGCTGACGCCCATCAGGTGTCGCGCGTCGGCGCATGACCGACCCGGGCGGGCGGAAGCGCTGTCCGCGTCCCGATAGCATTGGTGATTATGGCGAGTACGGTGCTGCAGTTCCGCGATGTGTCGGTGGTTCGAGACGGGAATCCGATCCTCGACTCGGTGACGTGGAGCGTCGACTCCGACGAACGCTGGGTCATCCTGGGCCCGAACGGTGCGGGCAAGACCACGCTCCTCCAGATCGCCGCCGCGGCCATGCACCCCACGAAGGGCACGGCCGACGTGCTGCAGGAGTCGCTCGGCAAGGTCGACGTGTTCGAGCTGCGCCCCATGATCGGCTTCGCGTCGACGGCGATGGCGCGCAAGATCCCGCGCAACGAGACGGTGCTCGACGTCGTGCTGACGGCCGCCTACTCGGTGACCGGGCGGTGGAACGAGGAGTACGAGGAGATCGACCTCCGTCGCGCCCAGCGCGTGCTCTCCGAGTGGGGCCTCGAGGGCTTCGCCGGGCGACGTTTCGGCAGCCTCTCCGACGGCGAGCAGAAGCGCGTGCAGATCGCGCGCTCGGTGATGACCGACCCCGAGCTGCTGCTCCTCGACGAGCCGGCCGCGAGCCTCGACCTCGGCGCACGGGAGGAGCTCCTCGGACTGCTCGGCGGCTACGCGTCGTCGCCGGCCTCGCCCGCGATCATCATGGTCACCCACCACGTGGAGGAGATCCCGCAGGGCTTCACCCACGCGATGCTGCTCTCGAAGGGGCGCATCGTCGCAGCCGGACCGCTGGCCGAGGCCCTCACCTCGGCCACGCTCACCGAGACGTTCGGCATCGAGATCGGCCTGACCGAGGCCGACGGCCGATACGCCGCGCGCGCCGCCTGACGTTCGACCGTTGCGATTCTGCTAGAATTGTTTGTTGGCCCATGGGCCGAGTGCTTTCCTGTCCGCGAGGCAGGTGCGAATCCACCATCCATTCAACAAGGAAGTCTCCATGAAGACCGACATCCACCCCGACTACAACGCCGTCGTCTTCCGCGACCTCGCTTCGGGCGCCACGTTCCTCACCCGCTCGACCGTGTCGAGCGACAAGACGATCGAGCTCGACGGTGTCACCTACCCGGTGATCGACGTCGAGATCTCGTCGGAGTCGCACCCGTTCTACACGGGCAAGCAGCGCATCATGGACTCGGCCGGTCGCGTCGAGAAGTTCAACCAGCGCTTCAAGAACTTCGGCAAGTAATCCTGCCGCACGAGGGCGGGCGACTTCGGTCGTCCGCCCTTCGTCGTGCCCGCGGTGCGGTGCGGCGACCGTGACGTTCTCAGAACAGCGCGTCGGGATCCGTCGTGGGCGGGAAGCCGTCGATGACGGCGACACCTGAGGCGGGCCCGGCAGCGGCGACGAGCGGCGCCTCAGCGACCGCGGTGGCACGGCGCACCGGCCAGGCGCCCGACGTCGTGAATTCGGGGTCGCCGTTGGCGCGGCGGTACGCCTGGTAGCTCTCTGCCTGCTCGCGACACCAGTCCACCTGCCGTGCGTGCAGGTCGCCCACCGCGATGGCGGACAGCTCGGGGAACGCGCGGACGATCGCCTGGGCGACTCGACCCGCGGCGACCGCGTCGGCGCCGGCGTCATGGGCGTTCGGCAGCGCGACGCCGTAGTGCTCGGCCGTGGCCGAGAGGGTGCGCTTGCCGCGCCGGTAGCGGTCGATCGCCTTGTCGATGACGAGAGGATCGATCACCGGTCCGGGTCCGGGCAGGGGAGTGTGCCCGTACCGTTCGGCCTCGCGCTCGAGGAGGGTGAGGTCGTAGGCCGCGTTGTACGCGACGATCGGGAGGCCGCGGCCCGCGGCATCCGCGAGGGTGGCGATGATCTCGGCCACGGCCGACACCGGCGACTGACCCTCGAGCCGAGCGCGTTCGGTCGTGACGCCGTGGATCAGCGAGGCGGCCGTGGGGATCTCGACGCCGGGATCGACGAGCCACTCGTGACGCTCGAGCTCCTCGCCGTCGGCGCCGATCACGCCCACGTGGGCGGTCACGATGCGGCAGGTGTCGACGTCGATGCCGGTGGTCTCGAGGTCGAAGACGGCGAGGGTGTCGGCCCAGCGGGCGCTGCTCGTGGCATCCATGGTTCGAAGGCTATGCGGGCCCACCGTCAGAGCCGCGGAGCGACCCGCGGGGGCGAAGATCGGCGGTGGACAGGCGGGACGACGCCCAGGCGGCCCGCCGTAGAATGTCGGGGATGATCGACTCCCCGTACGCCGAGCAGCTCGCTCGCATCCCCGTCAGCGAGCACCGCACCGACGTCGACGGCACCGACACCGCGTGGTGGGAGTACGGCCGGGCGGATGCCCCGGTGCTGGTGCTCGTGCACGGATTCCGCGGCGATCACCACGGCCTCGAACCCGTCGTCGCACAGCTGCCGGGCTTCCGCATCCTCTCGCCCGACCTGCCCGGCTTCGGGTCCTCGGCGGTCTTCGCCGATCGGCCGCATGACATCGAGGCGTACGCCGACTGGCTCGGGGCGTTCATCACGGCGGCGGGCATCCACGGGCCCTACACGCTGCTCGGCCACTCGTTCGGCTCGATCATCGCCGCCAACGCCGTGGCGCGCGGGCTCGCGCCCGAGCGGCTCGTGCTCGTGAACCCGATCGGCGCGCCCGCCCTCGAGGGCCCGCGCGGCGTGATGACCCGGCTCGCGGTGCTCTACTATCGAGCGGCCGCTGCGCTGCCCGAGCGCGCCGGCTTCGCCCTCCTGCGCAACGGCGCGATCGTGCGCGTCATGAGCGTCACCATGGCCAAGACCCGATCGAAGCCGCTGCGGCGCTGGATCCACGACCAGCACGACCGGTACTTCTCGGCGTTCGGCGACCGCGACGCCGTGCTCGAGGCGTTCCGCGCGTCGGTGGGGAACGACGTGAGCGAGGTCGCCGCCGACATCCACGTGCCGACCCTGCTCGTGGCGGCGGAGCGCGACGATGTCACTCCGCTCGACGCCCAGCGCCGCCTCGTCACGCTCTTCCCCGACGCGACGCTCGAGGTCATTCCCGAGGTCGGCCACCTCATCCACTACGAGACGCCGGGCGACGCGGCGGCGCGCATCCTCCGATTTCTCCGCTCGGGAGCGAACGCGTGAGGATCGTCGTCGACTGCCGCTACGTGCGCATCGGCCAGCACGACGGCATCAGCCGCTTCACCGCGGGCATCGTCACCGAGCTCGGCAAGCGGCATCCGCTCACCATGCTGGTGAGCGACCACCGACAGCTCGACATGCTGCCCCCGCTGCCCTGGCAGCTCGTGAGCTCGCCCACGAGCCCCCGTGAACCGCTCGTCGCCCTGCAGGTGCGCAAGCTCCGCCCCGACCTCGTCTTCAGCCCCATGCAGACCATGGGGTCGTGGGGTCGCAACTACCGGCTGCTGCTCACGCTGCACGACCTCATCTACTACGAGAACCGCACGCCGCCGCGCGACCTTCCCGCACCCGTGCGGCTGCTGTGGCGGCTCTACCACCTCGCCTGGTGGCCGCAGCGGATGCTCCTCAATCGCGCCGACGCCGTGGTCACCGTCTCCGCGACCACCGCGGGGCTCATCCACGAGCACCACCTCACCGACCGTCCGGTCACGGTCATCCCGAACGCCGCCGACGACCTCGCCGTGCCCGATCTGCCGCGCGTGCGACCTGCCGGGCACCGGCTCGTCTACATGGGCTCCTACATGCCCTACAAGAACGTCGACACCCTCGTGCGGGCGGTCGCCGCGCTGCCCGACCACGAGCTGCACCTGCTCAGCCGCATCAGCGCCGACGAGCGCGCACGGCTGACGCGGCTCGCCCCGCAGGCGCGCCTCGTCTTCCACGACGGCGTGACGGATGCCGAGTACGCGGACCTCCTCGCGGGCGCCACCGCGCTCGTGCACGCCTCACGAGCCGAGGGGTTCGGCATCCCGCTCGTCGAGGCGATGCGCCTCGGCACGCCCGTAGTGGTCAGCGACATCCCGATCTTCCGGGAGATCGGCGGCGATGCCGCCCTGTACTTCGACGCCGCCAATCCCGAGGCGCTCGTCGCGGCGCTGTGGTCGCTCGAACGCGACGGGGAGTGGGAGCGCCGCTCCGCGGCATCCGTCGCCGTCGCGGCCCGCTACACCTGGGCGTCGTCGGCCGAGCAGCTGCTCGACGACCGCGAGGACCTGATGAACAAGGCGGTCGGCTGGATGCTGCGCGAGGTCGGCAAGCGCGTCGACCGGGACCTGCTCACCGGATTCCTCGACGAACACGCGCCGCGGATGCCGCGCA
>NZ_WJSP02000099.1 GCF_009720255.1 Agromyces humi
TACCATGACCGTCATCCGCTTCCCCGCGTTCGGCGCTGGTTGATGCCGCGGGTGGATGCTGCGGCCTTCGCGGAGTCGCGCGAAGATCATCGCGATCGACGTCACGCCCGAGTCTGGCGGATGCCGGTGACATCCGGTCCGGCGAGCGACGGACGCGCCGGGCGATAGACTGGGGGGCTGTGCCGCTCGGCACGCCCTCACCCACCACTTCCGCCGGAGGATCCCCGTGCTCGCCGTCCATGATCTCGAGATCCGCGTCGGCGCACGCGTGCTCATGGAACACGTGGACTTCCGCGTGTCCCCGGGCGACAAGGTGGGGCTCGTGGGCCGCAACGGCGCGGGCAAGACCACCCTCACGAAGACCCTCGCCGGCGAGACGCTGCCCACGGGCGGCAGGATCGACCGTTCGGGCGAGATCGGCTACCTTCCCCAGGATCCCCGCTCGGGCGATCCCGAGATGCTCGCGCGCACGCGCATCCTCGATGCGCGCGGGCTGGGATCGCTCGTGCTGGGCATGCACGAGGCGTCGATGAACATGGGCAGCGACGACCCCGCGGTCGCCGAACGGGCGATGAAGAAGTACGGCAACCTCACCGACCGCTTCACGGCGCTCGGCGGATACGCGGCCGAGGCGGAGGCGGCGTCGATCGCGTCGAACCTCAACCTGCCCGACCGCATCCTCGACCAGCCGCTGAAGACCCTGTCGGGCGGCCAGCGCCGGCGCATCGAGCTCGCGCGCATCCTGTTCTCGGATGCCGAGACGATGATCCTCGACGAGCCCACCAACCACCTCGATGCCGACTCGGTCGTCTGGCTCCGGGAGTTCCTCAAGGGCTACAAGGGCGGCGTGATCGTGATCAGCCACGATGTCGAGCTCGTCGGCGAGGTCGTGAACCGCGTCTTCTACCTCGACGCCAACCGTTCGGTCATCGACATCTACAACATGGGCTGGAAGCACTACCAGCGCCAGCGCGCCGCCGACGAGGAGCGCCGCAAGAAGGAGCGCTCGAATGCCGAGAAGAAGGCGGGCGCGCTGCAGCTGCAGGCGGCCCGCTTCGGTGCGAAGGCGTCGAAGGCGGCCGCGGCGCACCAGATGGTCGCGCGCGCGGAGAAGCTCCTCGCCGGGCTCGAGGACGTGCGTGCGGTCGACCGGGTGGCGAAGCTCCGCTTCCCGACCCCGGCGCCGTGCGGCCGCACCCCGCTGACCGCGAACGACCTCTCGAAGAGCTACGGCTCGCTGGAGATCTTCACCGCCGTCGACCTGGCGATCGATCGCGGCTCGAAGGTCGTCATCATCGGCCTGAACGGCGCGGGCAAGACCACGCTGCTGCGCATCCTCGCCGGCGTGGACCGCCCCGACACGGGCGTCGTCGAAGCCGGGCACGGCCTGCGCGTCGGCTACTACGCGCAGGAGCACGAGACGCTCGACGTGAAGCGCAGCGTGCTGCAGAACATGGTGAGCGCCTCACCCAACCTCACCGAGACCGAGGCCCGCAAGGTGCTCGGCTCGTTCCTCTTCACGGGCGACGACGTGCACAAGCCTGCGGGAGTGCTCTCGGGCGGCGAGAAGACCCGGCTGGCGCTCGCGATGATCGTGGTGTCCGGCGCGAACGTGCTGCTGCTCGACGAGCCGACGAACAACCTCGATCCCGCGAGCCGCGCCGAGATCCTCGATGCGCTCGCGCACTACGAGGGCTCGGTCGTGCTCGTCTCGCACGACCCCGGCGCGGTCGAGGCGCTGAACCCCGAGCGGGTGCTCATCATGCCCGATGGCACGGAAGACCACTGGAGCCGCGAGTACCAGGAGCTCATCGAGCTCGCCTGACCGGCCGACCTGCCGGCCCGACCTGCTGTCGGTTGAGGATCTCGTCCTCGACGTCGGCGTCCCGACGCTCGCGTGACGGCTTGCGTTCGCGCGGCGCCGTGGGCGCTTCGGGTGAGCCGGATGCCTCGGCGAGGCCCCGCCGTTCCTGGTTCGCGGCCCAGCCGAGCCCGATGAAGCCGAGCAGTGCGAAGACGAACCACTGCAGCGCGTACGACAGGTGCGGACCCTCGTCGCGCACCGGGCGTGCCGCGGCCAGGGGCGGTTCGTCGGCGTCGGCGCCGTCCTGCACGAGGATGCCGTAGGCACCGGTGTAGCTCGGCTCGCCCACCCGCTCGGCGAGTTCGTCGAGGTCGATCGTGGCGAACTCGATGCCGGTCGACGTGCGGCCGGCGATGCGGCCCTCACCCGCCTTCAGTCGCGCCTCGAGGTCGACGTGCCCGGAGGGCGCGGGGTCGTATGCGCTCGGCCGCCCGTCGGAGTCCTGCGCGATCCAGCCGCGGTTCACCATGAACACGGTGCCATCGTCGAGCCGGAACGGCGTCACCACCTCGAACCCCGAGCTGCCCTCGAACGGACGGTTGCGCACCACGACCTCCTCGTCGGCGAGGTATTCGCCCGAGAGCGCCACCACCCGCCACCGCTGGTCGACCTCGAAGCCGGCCGGGTCGGGCAGCGCCTCGGCCACCGGGATCGCCTCGGCGTCGTAGTTGGCGTCGATCCTGGCGACCTCGGCGAGCGCCTCGGCGCGGCGGTTCAGCTGCCAGGTGCCGAGCGCGCAGCAGGCGATCGCGAACACGATCACGAGGGCCAGGTAGCCCGCCCACCGCGGCGAGCGGAGGAAGCGCCAGTCGTTCACGCATCGACTCCCGTCGCGGCATCCGACGCCGCGTCGAACGCGGCGACGCGCACGGGGAACGACCGTGCCTCGAGGAATCCCCTGAGGTACTCGACGTGCTCGTCGCAGGCGAGCCAGGTCTTCCAGCGGTCACCGGTGTGGATACGCGGGTTCTGCCAGTCGATGCGCCAGGAGGCGGTCGCGCGGCACGCGGCGCGCGAGCAGACGTCGGGGGCGGCATCCGCCCCGATGCCCCCGATCACGCGGCACCGCGCTCGTCGTCGGGCCGGTCGGATGCCGTGGGGTCGGGGCGACCGGATGCCTCGGGTCCGGGCTGGTCGGACCTCCCAGGGTCGGCGGGATCTGCCTCGTATCGGCCCGCCGGACCCTCGGATCCAGGCGCCGGGGGAGTGACCGGGACGAGCCCGCCGGGACGCAGCACCTCGGGTGACCGCGACGGGCCGCCCACGTTGGCGAGCACGACCGCGACGTAGGGGAGGAAGATCGCGCCGGCCGCGAACACCGCGAGCCACCAGCCCTTCGCGAAGAGCAGGGCGAAGATGCAGGCGACGCGGATCGTCATCGCGATCGTGTACTTGATCATGCGCGCGCGCCGCTCCGCGTCAGGCGAAGGCGGCAGCGAGGTGATCGACTGCTGCTGCTTCATGGTGGTCGCCGTGGGGTCGCGCGGCTCTCCTCACCCTCAAGCCTACGTCCGCCGCGGCCTCCCTGACCCCCGATCGGCGAGCCTCTATGCTGGGACGGGCCGATCGGCCGACACGCATCCGCGAACGCGAGAAACGGAGTCCATCATGACGACGAGCCGAACCGTCCTCGTGACCGGCGGCAACCGGGGCATCGGCTACGCGATCGCCCAGGAATTCATCGCCCAAGGACACCGCGTCGCCGTCACCGCCCGTTCGGGCGAGGGCCCCGAGGGATCGCTCACGGTCCGGGCCGACGTGACGGATGCCGCATCCGTCGACCAGGCGTTCAGCGAGATCGAGGCGGCGCTCGGTCCCGTCGAGGTCGTCGTGGCGAACGCCGGCATCACGCGCGACACCCTCCTCATGCGCATGAGCGAGGACGAGTTCACGAGCGTCATCGACACCAACCTCACGGGCGCGTTCCGCGTCGTGAAGCGGGCGTCGAAGGGCATGCTGAAGGCCCGCTTCGGGCGCATCGTGCTCATCTCGAGCGTCGTGGGCCTCTACGGCTCGGCCGGCCAGGTGAACTACTCGTCGTCGAAGGCGGGGCTCGTCGGCATGGCCCGCTCGCTCACCCGCGAGCTCGGCGCACGCAACATCACGGCGAACGTCGTCGCGCCGGGATTCATCGAGACCGACATGACCGACGAGCTGCCCGAGGCGCAGCAGGCCGAGTACAAGAAGAGCATCCCGCTCGGCCGCTTCGCCTCGCCCGACGAGGTCGCCCGGGTGGTCGCGTGGCTCGCCGGCGACGACGCCGGGTACATCTCGGGTGCGGTCATCCCCGTCGACGGCGGCCTCGGGATGGGCCACTAGGCTCACGAGCCCGTCGAGGCGTCGTCCCCTTCGGGCGCGCCATCGCCAGCATGGGATCGGCGCGCGTCCCGCCGCGACTTCCAGAGCAGGTCGATGATCACCGACAGCGCGACGATGGCGAGCAGCGCGATGGCGGTCGCCGGTTCGTTCACGAGGGTCGTGGTGCAGAACACGATCAGTGTGCCCAACGTGGCGATAAGTGCGATCACCAGCACGATCAGGTTCGCCCCCGTCGTGCGGTAGAGCCGGAAATGGCCGATCGTGACCGTGGAGAACACGATGAGCGCGACCGCGCTGCCGATGGAGGCGATCGCGGTGAGGTCGAATCCCACCACGAGCACGGTCGCGAACGCGGCCATCACGAGCAGCCCGACCGGGAAGCGTCCGATCGAGCGCCCGAACACGGGAGGGAACTGTCCGATCGACGCGAGGTTGCGCGTCATGCCGATGGACGGGTAGAGGCCGGCGTTGACCGCACCCGTGGTCGAGAGGAGCGCCGTGATCACCATGAGCACGTAGCCCGCCTCGCCCAGAGTGGGCTTGGCCGCCTCGGCGATGGCGGTGGTGCCGTATTCCACCACCTGCTCGGCGGTGAGCGTGCCGAACACCCCGAGCGAGACCGCGACGTAGACGGTGGTGGCGATCGCGAGGGCCAGGTAGATGGCCTTCGGCAGCTGTCGTGTCGGGTTCGGCAGGTCCTTCGCCGTGAAGGTGATCACGCCGAAGCCGAGGAACGCGAAGAAGGTCAGCGCGACGCTGGCGATGATCTCCTGGACGCCTGGATAGCCGCTCGGCGCCAGCAGTTCGGGGTTCCAGTTCGCGATCGTCACCGCGGCGAAGACGACCAGGATGCAGAGCACCACCGTGACGAGCACCGACTGCACCCGGGCCACCGCGCTCGACCCGATGGCGTTCAAGCCCGTCATCACCACGATGAGCAGCACGCCGAGCGCTTTCCCCCAGCCCGGGTCGCCGCCCGCGACCACCGAGCTCGCATAGCCGCCGAACGACGCGGCGATCATGGCGACGACGATCGATCCGGCGGTGAAGAACAGCCAGGCCCCGATTCCGGCGATGTGCCCCTCGCCGAACCCACGGGAGAGATAGGTCAGCAGTCCGCCGCCGGTCGGATAGGTCGAGCCGAGCTTCGCGAACGAGTAGCCCTGCAGGCCTGCGATCGCCCCCGCGATGAGGAACGACAGCCAGACCGCTGACCCGGCGACGTCCCCTGCCGCCCCGAGCAGGGCGAAGATGCCCGCGCCCACCATCGATCCGACGCCGATGAAGGTCGCCTGCATGACCGTCATCCGCTTCCCCGGCGTCTCAGAAGCAACCATGCCCGCCTCCCCGACACGAAGCGGCGTCGTCTCGCGTCGAAGCCATGCTGGCCGTGCATCGAGGACGAAACATCATGCAGATCGCACGATTCCCCCCGCAGCACGCCCGCGGCATGCTGGGCGATGTAGGGGGTGTTGTCAATGGAGTATGCACTCGTCATCCTTCAGGCGGTCGTCGTCATCGGCGCGATCGTCCTCGGCGTCCGCACCGGCGGCATCGGCCTCGGCCTGTGGGGCGTCGTCGGCACGGCCGTGCTGGTGTTCGGGTTCCGGTTGCCGCCGGGCTCACCGCCCATCGATGCGTTCTTCATCATCATCGCGGTCATCACGGCGTCATCGGCGATGCAGGCAGCGGGAGGCATCGACTACCTGGTGTCGATCGCCTCGAAGATCATCCAGCGGAATCCGAAGCGGCTGACCTACGTGGCGCCGCTCGTGGCGTTCGTGTTCACGGTGCTCTCGGGGACCTCGAACATCTTCATCGCCCTCATCCCGGTGATCTACGAGACCGCGTACCGCAATGGCCAGCGACCCGAGAAGGCGCTCGCCTCCTCCACCGTGACGTCCGGCCTCGGCATCACCGCGAGCCCCGTCTCGGCGGCGATGGCCGCCTACCTCGTCCTCATCGAGACCGACGGCTTCGGGCTCCCGCAGATCCTGGCGATCACCATCCCCGCGGCCATCGTGGCCTGCATCGCGACGTCCTTCGTGCAGCAGCGCATCGGCAAGGACCTGGTCGACGACCCGGTGTTCCGCGAGCGCGTGGCGGAATCCCGGCAGCCTCGTGCAGGACCGCGTCGTCGCGACCGGCGAGCCGGGCGCCGGCGACGGCGACCGGTCGGGATCGACGTCGGGATCGACGTCGGCATCCACCTCCTCGGCAGCGGGGGTCGAGACGACGCCCCTGCTGGTGCATGTGCTCGGGGCGTCGCGCGCCGCGCTGCCGGATCGAGGGCGTCGAACGGGTGGTCTCGGCTCGCGGGCATGCCCGCACGCTACGAGGGCGACCGCCTCATTCCGTCGGGCAGCGCTCCAGCCCCGCAGCGCTCAGCGAGGCCGAACGCTGTCGAGGAGGAGTGGGCGGATCAGCCGCGCGTCGCGATGTTGACGAGCCGCGGCGCACGGACGATGACGTTCACGATCTCGCGTTCGCCGATCGCTCGAGCCACTCCGGACGACGCTCGCGCGAGCGCCTCGAGCTCGTCGCCGGCGATCTTCGGCGACACCTCGAGCCGGTCGCGCACCTTGCCGTCGACCTGCACGATCGCGGTGACCGACTCCTCGACGAGCAGCGCGGGGTCGGCCTTGCGCCACGGCACGAGCGCCACGCTCGGCTGGTAGCCCAAGCGCTCCCACATGTCCTCGGCGGTGTAGGGAGCGAACAGGTCGAGGATCATGGCCGTCACCTCCGAGGCCTCCCGCACGGCGGCATCCGCCGGGCCGGCGCCGGAGTCGATGACCTTGCGGGTCGCGTTGACGAGCTCCATCAGGCGCGCGACGACGACGTTGAACTTGAAGGCCTCGACGAGCCCGGGCGCATCGGCCAGCAGTCGGTGCGTCAGCCGTCGGAGCGCGGCGTCGCCGGTCTTCCATTCGACATCGGGCGTGGACGAGACCTCGCCGGAGATGCGCCAGGCGCGGGCGAGGAACTTCGCCGCCCCCACGGGCGAGACATCCGCCCAGTCGATGTCGTCCTCTGGGGGCCCGGCGAAGGCGAGCGTCACACGCAACGCGTCGGCGCCGTGCGCGCCGAGCTCGCTCGCGAACTCGACCAGGTTGCCCTTGGACTTCGACATCTTCGTGCCGTCCATGATGACCATGCCCTGGTTCAGCAGGGAGGTGAACGGCTCGGTGAAGCTGAGGTACCCGAGGTCGAAAAGCACCTTGGTGATGAAGCGGGAGTAGAGCAGGTGCAGGATCGCGTGCTCGACGCCGCCGACGTACTGGTCGACCGGCAGCCACTTCTCGGCCTCCGCCGTGTCGAACGGCTTCGTGTCGTCGTTGGGGTTCAGGTAGCGCAGGTAGTACCACGAGCTGTCGACGAACGTGTCCATCGTGTCGGAGTCGCGGCGAGCCGCCCCGCCGCAGTTCGGGCAGGCGACGTTCACCCAGTCCTCGGCCGCGCCGAGGGGACTCGTGCCCTTGGGCTTCAGGTCGAGGCCACCGGCGTCGGGCAGGCGCACGGGCAGGTCGCTCTCGGGCACCGGGACCTCGCCGCACTCGGCGCAGTGGATGATCGGGATCGGCGTGCCCCAGTAGCGCTGTCGCGAGATGAGCCAGTCGCGCAGGCGGAAGTTCTTCGCGGCACGACCGGTGCCGCGCTGCTCGAGCACCTCGATGATTCGTCGGATCGCGTTCGACTTGGAGAGCCCGTCGAGAGGACCCGAGTTGATGAGGCGGCCCTCGCCGGCCAGGGCGATGCCGGTCGACGCGGGATCGACCACGGGCAGGTCGTCGGGCAGGATCGGCTCGCCCTGCTCGTCGAGGTGGATCACCGGGATCACCCCGGTGACCGGGGCGTTCGTGTCGACCACCACGCGCACGGGCAGGTCGAACGCGCGGGCGAAGTCGAGGTCGCGCTGGTCGTGCGCCGGCACCGCCATGATGGCGCCGTGGCCGTAGTCGGCCAGCACGTAGTCGGCGGCCCAGATGGGCAGGCGCTCGCCGTTCACCGGATTCACCGCGTATCGCTCGAGGAACACGCCGGTCTTGGGCCGCTCCGTCGACAGTCGGTCGATGTCGCTCTCGCCCCGGACCGAGTCGAGGTAGTCCTGGAAGCGGGTGCGCACCTCGTCGGATGCCCCGGCCGCGAGCTCGGCGGCGAGGTCGGAGTCGGGTGCGACGACCATGAAGGTGGCGCCGTAGAGCGTGTCGGGGCGGGTCGTGAACACCGTCACGCGCTCGTCGCGGCCCTCGATCTCGAAGTCCACGTCGGCACCCGAGGATCGGCCGATCCAGTTGCGCTGCATCGTGACGACCTTCGACGGCCACGAGCCCTCGAGCTGGTTCAGGTCGTCGAGCAGGCGGTCGGCGTAGTCGGTGACACGGAAGTACCACTGCGTGAGCGCCTTCTTCGTCACGATGAACCCGCACCGCTCGCAGTGCCCGTCGACCACCTGCTCGTTGGCGAGCACGGTCTGGTCGTTGGGGCACCAGTTGACGAGACCGGCCTTGCGGTACGCGATGCCCTTCTCGTAGAGCTTCAGGAACAGCCACTGGTTCCACTTGTAGTACTCGGCGTCGCTGGTGTGCAGCTCGCGCGACCAGTCGAACGACGGCGCGTACTGGCGGAAGGAGCGCTTCTGCTGCTCGATGTTGTCGTAGGTCCAGCCGCGCGGGTCGATGCCGCGCTTGATGGCCGCGTTCTCGGCGGGCAGGCCGAAGGAGTCCCAGCCGACCGGGTGCAGCACGTCGAAGCCCTGATGGCGCCAGTAGCGCGCGACCGTGTCGCCGTAGCCGAACGCCTCGGCGTGGCCCATGTGCAGGTCGCCCGACGGGTAGGGGAACATGTCGAGGATGTACTTGCGCGGCTTCGTCTCGCCCGGGCGCCCTGCGCGGAACGGCTGGAGCTCGTCCCACACGGGGAGCCACTTCGCCTGGATCGCGGCGAAGTCGTACGCGCCGGACTCGGCGTCGGCGTGGGCGGGGTCGTGATCGTGTGCCACGTGACTCTCAATCGTGTGTGTGCTGCGGGGGGATCGCTCCGCACATCGTGCTGCGGGCGCGCCGGAACGCGACGCACCGAACCTTTAGCCTACTCACTCCACGCGAGCGGATGCCCCGAGCAGCACGGCGAGCAGCGCCCGCGCCTTGACGCGGGTCTCCTCGATCTCCTCGGCCGCGACGGACAGCGCCGTGATGCCGCCGCCGGTGCCGATGCTCGCCCCCGACGGCGTGAGCACGATCGAGCGGATGACCATCGCGAGGTCGGCGCTGCCGTCGACGCCGAGATAGCCGAACGCGCCCGAGTACACGCCGCGCGGGCCCGCTTCGAGCGCGTGCAGGATCGACATCGCACTGCGCTTGGGCGCGCCGGTCATCGACCCGGCGGGGAACGCGGCCCGCACGACGTCGAGCGCGGTGAGCGGATGCCGCAGCCGGGCCTGCACGGTGGAGACGAGCTGGTGCACGTGGGCGTATTCCTCGACCTCGAGCAGGCTCGTCACGCTGACGCTGCCGAGCTCCGCGATGCGACCGAGGTCGTTGCGCATGAGGTCGACGATCATGAGGTTCTCGGCGCGCTCCTTGTCGCTGGCGAGCAGCTCGCGACGCAGCTCGTCGTCGCGTCGAGCGTCGGCGCCCCGCGGGCGCGTGCCCTTCATGGGCTTCGTGGAGACGATCCGGTCGGCGTCGACGTGCAGGAACAGCTCGGGCGAGGCGCTGAGCAGGGCGACGTCGCCGAACCGGACGTACCCGCCGTGGTGGCTGGGACTCGATGCACGCAGGAGGAGGTAGGTCGACGCCGGGTCGGGCCTCACGTCGATGTCGACCTGGTTGGTGAGGCAGAGCTGGTAGGCGTCGCCGCGCACGATCGCCGCCTGGCACGCGGCGATGAGGTCGGCGTAGCGGTCGGGGTGGTGGCGCCATCGCACGGCAGGCATCTCGCCCTGGTCGGCCGCGGGCGATGGAGCGGAGATCGGCGAGAGGCGCGCGGATGCCGCGGGCAGCTCGTCGAGCTCCGCGGCGAGCTCCTCGGCCCACGCCGCACCCGCCCCGACGGCGTCGGCGCCGTCGTCCTCGATCCACGCGAGCCGCACGGTGCGGGTCGCGTGATCGAACACGATGGCGCGGTCGATGAAGAGGAACGCGGCATCGGGCGTGTCCGCGTTCGACGTCGGCACGTCGTTCAGGCCGCCGCCCAGCTCGTAGCCGAACCAGCCGAACCAGCCGAGCGGACCGGCGACGCCGGCGTCGCGACCGCCGGCGTCTGCCGGGTCGCCTGGTTCGACCGCCACGGCGAGCCGCTCGGCGAGCACGTCGAACACCGACCCGGCCGAGGTCCGCCCGGCTGACACCCGGCCGAGCGGCGTCGACCGGGTGACCGTGCCGCCCTCGGCATCGGCCGTCACGAACGCGCTGCCCGGGTGCGCCGCCGCGATGACGCTGAGGCCGGTGGCGGCATCG